>JAVVFP010000408.1:0-3379 GCA_032250495.1 Bacteroidota bacterium
TGGCTTCGACGACCTTGAGATAGAACTCCTTCTGACTCGACGGATAAATCTCGACGCGCTGCTGTCCGGTCGCCTGCGTGAACATGCGGCTTCCCTCCCGCGTCACCGTAAGCACGAAGCCGGGCTGCAGTTCATACTTCCCGACGTAACTTTCCTGCACATCCTCGTCGATTTCCACGACCTTCTCCTCGACGTCCACCCCCATTTTCCTGAGCATGACGGGAGCCGTCCGGCTGCCGGGATTCAGTTCGAGCGCCTTTCTGTACATCTCGATCGATTCCTCGTACCGCCCCGCCTCGTAGAGCGCCTCTCCCATGCTGTCGTAGGGATTTGAGGCTTCGGGATACGCGTCGATATTTTTCCTGAAGACGGCCAGCGCTTCGGCGATCTCACCCCGCTGCAGGTACCAGTAGCCGAGGAGGTTGAGCTCGTTTTCCGAGAAATCCCATGCATCGGACTCGCTCTCTTTCAGTTGGTCATAGCGTTCGAGCGCTTCGTCCACTCCGTCGGAGATCTGCACGCGCGCCACCTCGTCGGCGATGGATGGCAGCACGGGTTCGAGCGGCAGTCCGTACAGCACGCGCACGATGGCGCCCGCGACCTGCTGGCTCGCTCCCTGCGCGTTGTCGAGAACAACGATGGTGTACGCGTCCTCGGGCAGATACCAGCATTGCGACGTGAAGCCGTTGATGCCGCCTGAGTGCATGATGGCAGGAATCTTCCTGTCGCCGAGGTTCAGATCCTGTATGCCCAGCCCATACCCGTAATTCTGTTTGTAAGGCGTCGTCATTTTGCGGTAGGTCTCCTCGCTGTCGAAGACCTCCCCTGCATGCAGCGCGCGTGTCCAGCGATGCAGGTCACCCACCGTGCTGTAAAGCATACCCGCGGAAAATGGCCAGCTGGTACTCATGTACGCCGCGCGATCCCATCCCAGCGGGGTGCGGCGATACCCTTCCGCGAGACGGGGCGTGACAACACTGTTCTTCTCCATCCCGGTGTTTTCAAGCGCAAGCGGCTGGAACAGATAGGTCTTCAGCGCCTTCTCATAGGACATGCTGGCGGCCTTTTCGATGATGACGCCAAGGATGAAATACCCGCTGTTGTTATAGGCGTAATCAGTCCCGGGTTCGAACTCGAAATCGAGATGCCACACCTTCGCAAGGATGGAATCGGCCGGCATATCGCGCAGCATCACATCTTCACCGAAATCCGGAAGATTCGTGTAGCTGGGAATGCCGGAAGTATGATTGAGCAGCTGGTGTATGGTCACACGGCTCCCCTGCGGCTCCGGGTAGTACGGGATGTAATCCCGTATCACGGCATCCAGTTCCACGGCGCCCGCTTCCACCATTTTGAGAATGACGGCCGCCGTGAACTGCTTGGTCACCGAGCCGATGCGGTATCGAACATCCGGCGCGTTGGGAATCGACCATGTGTAATCTGCCATGCCGAATCCCTTTTCGTACAGCATGTCGTCGCCCTTGGCGACGAGTACTGTGCCGATGAAGGACCGGGCGTTTGCATAGGCTTCAACGGCAGCATCGAGCTCTCCCTCGACATCCTGCGCCTGTGCGAGAACTGCGGTGAACAGGATCAGCGTGACGAGAATACAACTGCGTTTCAGTATGTTCATGGCACTGCGCTCCTGTATGCGTATGATGTGAATTGCCGTCTTACTTGTCGAATTCCGCTTCGCCCGTCACCGTACCGAAGACGGTGTAGTTCTTCAGGTCCTGGTCCGCTTCAAAGCCATATCCCTGGAGCTTCTCCGCGGGCGAGGTGATGGTGACGAAGCGGTCGCTGCGGACCTTGCGGTTGAGATTCTCCCAGAATATGTACTCGGTCTCGACCACGGTGCCGCTGTCGCTGCGGAACACCACGTTGTCGAAGGCCTCGAGGTCCTTGTGCACATCGTCGACGCGGCCGCGCTCCGCGGTGAGTGTCGATGTGTGCTCGCCGTCCCTGCCGAAGAAATCCACCACGAGGCCACTGTCGATCAGCGTCTCGTTTCTGCTTTTGTACATGCGAATATGTCCCGCCACGAGTATGGCGCGCACCTGCCCGGAATCCGAAAACGTCACGGTGGAATTCCAGCTCTCCTGGTCGGGCAGTTCCCCGGGAATGGAGTCCGCCACGGGCGGCTTCACTTTTTCCTCGCAGGCGGTCAGCGCTGCGACCACGAGCAGCAGCGCCAGAAGCATGCGGAGGGAGGACACCGTCCGCCACGCGCGCTCAGGCATCGTCCGCTCC
Organism: Bacteroidota bacterium; assembly: GCA_032250495.1. Classification (GTDB taxonomy): domain Bacteria; phylum Bacteroidota; class Ignavibacteria; order SZUA-365; family SZUA-365; genus BM516. Next base: position 2,251 of record JAVVFP010000408.1, read on the forward strand.
TCCCTCTTTGAAGAGTCCCGGCTGCTCGCGTCGCGCGGGACGCGCTTTTCCCAGCAGTCCGTACCCGGCGTCGGTCAGTTCCCTGCCCCGCGGCGTGCGGTGCAGATAGCCTTCCTGTATCAGATACGGCTCGTAGACTTCCTCTATCGTCCCCGGCTCTTCCCCCACCGCGATAGCCAGCGTGTTGAGTCCGACAGGTCCCCCGCCGTATTTCTCGAGCATGCAGAGCAGTATGCGCTTGTCCATATCGTCGAGTCCGAACTCGTCAACTTCCAGGGCATTGAGCGCATGGTCGGCGATGCCGCGCGTGATGACGCCGTCGCCGATCACCTGTGCAAAATCGCGAGCCCGGCGCAGCAGGCGGTTGGCGATGCGGGGCGTGCCGCGGGAACGCCGCGCGATTTCCGTCGCGCCGCCTTCCTCGTCGATTGCGATGTCGAGAATGCGGGCGGAACGCAGGACGATGCGCTTGAGCTGCGACACCTCGTAGTAATCGAGCCGGTTGGTGATGCCGAAGCGCGCGCGCAGCGGAGCGGTCAGCAGTCCCGCCCGCGTGGTGGCCCCGATGAGCGTGAACGGCTTGAGTTCGATCTGCACGCTGCGCGCGTTGGGACCCGAATCGATCATGATGTCCAGCGTATAGTCCTCCATGGCGGAATACAGGTATTCCTCCACGACCGGGGAGAGTCGGTGGATTTCGTCGATGAACAGCGCGTCCCCTTCCTCGAGTCCGGTGATCAGTCCGGCCAGGTCACCCGGCTTGTCGAGCACGGGACCCGAGGTCATTTTCAGTGAGGCGCCCATCTCGTTGGAGATGATGTGGGCGAGCGTGGTCTTGCCGAGTCCCGGGGGACCGGTGAGCAGGACGTGGTCAAGCGCTTCGCCGCGCTGCCGGGCGGCGGTGATGAAGACGCGCAGGTTTTCGACGATGGAGGCCTGGCCGGTGAAATCCTCGAAGCGTATCGGACGCAAGGTGCGGTCGAGGTCACGGTCACTGTTTCTCCCGTCGGGGGCGGTCAGGTCGGAATCGCGGTGTTTATCCATGCGGGTAGGCTGTCGTTTTCATACGGAAAATATACGAAATCCGGCGCTGCCGTGACGGTGTCAGCGGCTGTAGAGAAAGGCGCTG
>JAVVFP010000409.1:0-3370 GCA_032250495.1 Bacteroidota bacterium
GCGTCGACGGAGAGGTATCGGGGGTCGGCAGGGACGCTGCGGACATTGCTCGGCGGGGAAGCGGACCGGCGGCTGACGTGCGCTGTTTCCTTCGGCGCGGTCCCTCTCTTCGGCGCGGTGCTTTCCTTCGGCGCGGTCCCTCTCTTCGGCGCGGTCCCTCTCTTCTTTCGTTCAGGCAGGGCGACGGTGCCGGCTTCGAAATCCTTTTTGAGGGTCACAAGCCTGTCGTGCACGCGGTCGGTGACGCTTTTCTGGCGGTCGTGTTGAAGGTTGCCGATGGTGACGGGATTTATTCCCGAAGTCTTTGCCACGGCGTAGGCACTCCATCCGGCGTCGAGCAGCGAAGCGAGCGCCGCACGCGCGCTGTGCAGTCGATTTTCGGAAGCCTCGGATTCACGCGCGGGAACGGCAGGTGGAACGGACTCGGTGACAGCTGCTTCTTCGGGGACGTAGGAGGGACAGGTGAGACGGTAGAAGGAGTACGCGTAGAGATCGGGATTCTGCTGCAGCAGGTTTTCCTTGCGAATCTCCTGGAATTTCATTTTGCCGGGAATATAGAACAGGGCGTGGTCGGAATGTTCGAACGCGAGACCGAGGAAGTCGGGCCAGTGCAGTGCAACATCGGTGAAGCGGAAGCCGTTCTTCGGCGCCAGTCCGGGAAAGGTGATCGGGTCGATCGTGACCTCGCGTTTGCCATACAGGTTGCGTGCGATATCCGCTGCGTCGAAGGGAATTCCCGGTGGGGAAAGAACGAAAAGCAGCAGGGATTTTCCGTATTGCGGGTCGGAGAGGAAGCTGACGGTAGTGTTCATGAGTGCGGGAGCATCGGTGATGGAATCGTACCGTACAAACATACAAAGAAAGTGCGGCAATTCCTGCAAGTGGCAGCGCTGCGTTGGTATCTGAATCGGAATGCGGGGGAGGGGGGACGTAATCGGACGACGTAAACGGACGATCCGATTTCCCGGCGTGCTCAATCGGCGTGGCGCATGCGGATGGCAGCGACGAGAAGGAAGAGAGCGATGCCGCCGAAGAACAGGGTGAGCACCCACCAGCGGAGGTACCAGTGCTGTGCGACGTTGATGGCGATACGTGCCGCGGCGATCTCGCTGTCGTGTTCGCCGAGGGCCTGCACGAGGAAGACGTAGTCCCCTGCAGGGAGCCCGCTGTATTCAGCTTCATGCCACGGTGTGGGAGTGGACCATGTGCTGTCGTATCCCTCGAGGCGCCAGCGGTACAGCATGTTTTCCTCGAGCAGGATGCAGCCGGAGACAAAATCGATGGTGATGTGCTGTGTTCCTGCCGGCACGTGAATCACGCTGTCACGCGGTGCGGGTGCATCTCCGAAATACAGGGTACGGCCGTCGGCGGCGAGCCGCCGGATGCGCGTCGCGTAGCTGCGCGCCGCGGTATGGGGCGCCGCGGGATCGTAACGGTACACGGCGTGATCGGTACCGAACCAGCTGACACCGTCCTCGTCGCTGTACACGGCGATGACGTCGCCCGTCACACGCCGGAAGGGCGTGGTGGACAGCCGGAGGCGTCCCTTCCCGGCCGGAAGTGCGTACCCCAGAGCCTGCGACTCGAAAAGCTGCATCCAGATGCGTCCCTCCGCGTCCTCCGAGAGGAACTTGGGCTCGTAGGGGAGCGGGTCGTTGAAGCGTTGCAGGAAAGCCGTATCCGGGTAGAAGCGCTGGCGCGTGGAATCGAAGGCCAGTGTCCGTTCCTCGTTGATGAATAGCGGTCTGCCCCGCACCGTGGAAACGAAAATCGGGGCGTCAGGCAGGCCGTGCGCGGTGCCGTAGGATGTGATGGAGGCAGCGCCGTCCCCGTGTCCCGGCCTGATATGCCGCACGCCGAACTGCGCGGTGCCGGCCCACACGCCGCCGTCCCCTGCTTCGGCGAGGGAGAGGATGAAGTCCTCAAGCTGATCTGAGATATCCTGCTGCTGCCAGCGCTCGCCGTCTCGGATCAGGTAGTACAATCCGCGGTGATGGCCGACGAGCAGGGTGTCTGACGATCCGTGCAGCGGGAGCAATGCGCGGCCGCCGCGCGAAGAAATGCGTTGCAGGCGGTGCATGCGATCGAGTGCGTAGACGCCATGCGAGCTGCCTACCAGCAGGTGCTCACCGATGTCGAGCAGTGTGTACACCGTGGTTCGTACCGAAGGGAGCAGCTGGAAAGCGGGCACGGCCGCTTCGTCGCCGGCGGCCGGGCGCCGGAGCGAGAACAATCCCTGCGTCGTACCCGCATACACGGTACCGGCGAAGCGCTGCAGGTCCGTCACCTGTCCGAGCACACCGCGTCGGGCGCCGAAGCGTGTCAGCGCTCCTCCTGGCCATTCGATGCGGACGAGACCGTCGTCGAGCGCCGCCCAGATGATGTCGCCATCCGCGTAGAGGGACATCACCATGCCACCATTGAGTCCGGCATCTTCGCCAACAGCGTCGCGAATGCCGCCCTGTTCATCGAAGAAATACACGCCGCTGTGCGTGCTGCCGATGGCGGTGACGCCGCAGGGCAGGCGGATGCCGCGCGTGGGCAGCCAGAGCGGATCGGAGACGCCGCTGAAATCCCAGATCTTCTCGAAGCGATGGCCGTCGTGGCGGAACGTCCCGCGCCGTCTGCTGCAGACCACGAGTCGTCCCTGCGGGTCATGGGAAAGCGAAATGATTTTCTCCGGGGGATCGACGCGATTGCTGCTTTCCGGCGCGTCCGCGAACAGCGCACCACCGGGCAGCAGTTTCCAGTCATCGTCCCGCAGCAGGCAGAGTCCGATCCCATAAATCTGCGCGTAAATGCGACCGGCCGAGAAAAACGATCGTTCGATGGGATGTGGCGCGGGCAGTACGACGCATTCCTCACCATCCCATCGGCACGCCGCTTCGGCGCTGATGAAATATACGAAGCCGTTGACGCGATGGATCTGGTTGAACTCCGTCAGTATCGGCGCGTCTTCCGGCAGCAGGTCGCTGAGCAGTTCCATCGTCGGTTTGCCCGTGCGGTCAAAGCGCAGGCGTCCAAAGGCGCCTCGCAGGCCGAAGTACACCGTGCCGTCCTCCGCGCAATCGACGGAATACACCGGGGTGTTGTTGGGGGACTCGACGATGCGCCATTCGACGCCGTCATATTCGAGCAGCCCGAAACTGTTGCCGACCCAGAGCATGCCGCGGGAATCCCTGGCCACGCACCAGTTCGTGACGTCATATCCCAGGTCGCGTGTGCTGTAATGCTGTACGAAAGGTGTCCCCTTCCCGGTCCAGGAGACCGGAAGCGACGACTGCGCCGTCCCTGTCAGGGGAAAGGCGACAGCGCTCATCAGGAAGGATGCAAGGAGCAAGTATCTCATCTTCGCCCCTCCGGGTCGCAG
>JAVVFP010000410.1:0-3369 GCA_032250495.1 Bacteroidota bacterium
GCTGGGCATGATCCCTGCAGGCATGCGCCGCGTCGCACCCGCCGCGCTGGCGCTCGTGCTCCCCGCGGCGATGTGGGCGCTGTACGCGGCGACGGACGCGCTGGCCTTCGTCGACGGACAGTCCTCCCTCCTCCCGCTGCTCGCAATGACTGTGCTCTATGGCGTCGGGGCGGGACTGCCGCTCGACGCCCTCGCCGCGGCGGACGCGGCGCGCGAGGATACGGGCGACCGCCTCCCCTGGCTGCTGCTCGGCGCGGGCTTCGGCGCCCTGGGCATGACCGTGCTCACGACGAACCTGGATCTGCGCATTCTCTGGATTCTCCAGGCGGCGCTGTTCGTCCCGCTCATGCTCCGTTTTCCGGCCGAGAAGGCACCGGACGAGTCCGCTGTCACCAAACAGGAAAAACAGCTGCAGCTCCCCTCCCCCTGGCTGGCTGCGCAGCACGCCGCTCCCCTGCTGGCCGCCTTTGTGCTGCCGTTCTATTTCTATGCCATGGCACAAATGCCGCCCTTCTCCGATGGACTGCTCGCGCGCATGCCCGCGGCACTGCTGATCGCCGCCGGACTCGGCTGGCAGGTGGGTCTCATGACGGCACGACGCGCACAGGGACTCGTCGTCGGCATCGTGGCGCTGATTTTCACGTCGGGACTGCTCATCAATCTTTCCGCCTCCTACGTGGCGGACTGGTACCCGGCCATGTACGAGGAATACTACCGCGGCGCGGTGGCCGATGGCGCCGCGCAGATGCTGGCGCTGCACCTGCTGGGTGCCGTGTTCTTCGCAGCCCTCGGACTGGCGCATACGCGGCGGCCGTCTGCTCCCGCGCTGCAGGCCCCGGTGCTCACCGTCCTTCTCGCCGCGGGCATCGTCGCTTTCCTGCTGCTGCGCGACATGGTGTTCTTCACCTGGATCGGTGTCGGTGCGGCCGGCCTCGTCGCACTGCTTGCACTCTACCTCCTGCTGCTGCGCTACCGCAGGGAAACGGGCTGGATAGTTGCCGCCTCCCTGTGGGCAGCGCATCTGCTGCTGCTGACCGGACTGCGTCCGATCGGCTTCCATAACTTCTTCAACCCGCAGGCCTTCCGCATCATCGCCGAGGAGGCCACGCCCGCAGGACTGATGACGCTGCAGCAGTCGCGCGATTACGACGACCGTTTCCACGCCCTGTTCTGGAATCAGCAGGAAACGCTCACGCAGGCCTCCCGCGCCGTGCAAAGCGACCTCTACCGTATGGGACATATCCCCATGTTCATGGCAGCGGAGAACGCCAACGTGCTCATGCTCGGCCTCGGCAGCACGCTGCCGATCGAAGCGGTGCGTATGCACGACCCCGCCTCCGTCACCTGCGTCGAGCCCTCGGCCGCCGCGCTGCATCTCTCCGACGCGACGCGCAACACCGCGCGTCCGCGTCCCTGGCTCGACGGCGTGCGCCTGCACAACGAGCGCATCGAAGCCTATCTCGCACGCGACAGCGAGACCTTCGACGTGATCATTTCCGCCGAACCGCTCGCCGAACCCGGTCCCGCACCCCAGCTGCTGAGCGAGGAGTATTTCGCCGCCATCGCCACGCGGCTCTCGGAGGACGGCGTCATGGCACAGTGGCTCTCGCTGTCGCGCATGCCGCTCGACGCCCTGCGTCCGGTTTTCACGGCCGCCGCTGCCGTCTTTCCCACCGTGGAACTGTGGATCACCACACCCGACCCGGAAAATGCCATGGTGGGCATCATCGCCTCAAAACGCGCCTTTTCGCCCGACCAGCCCGCACGCGCACGCTTCGAGGCGCTGGTCGGCGCATCGCAGGACAGCCAGCTGCATTTCCGCCGTGCGGAACTCGGCAGTTACGCCTCCCTGCTTTCGTCCTACGGCACGAACCGGGCGGGAATCGAGCGGCTGGCACAGGGACTCCCCGCCTACGGGTTCTTGGACGCGCTGCCGGTGCGCGGCGGCTATGACGCACAGGGAGTGTTCATGGACATCAACCGCGTCTTCGAGTCCCGCACTCCGCCCGACCGGCTGCTGGCGGCGGTGGACGATAGTACGCGTGAGCTTGCTGCCACGCTGTTCGCGCAGCGACCCGCGGTGCTGCGCGCGAAGGCGTCCGTTCTTGCCGGTGATGACAGCAGTGCCGTGCGCCTGCTCGACGAGCTGCTGACTGCCGCACCGGCGAACGAGGAAGCGGCGCGCGCGCTGGGGGACATCTTTCTCCGCCAGGCAGCGGGCTACGTGGGCAGTGAGCAGTGGGGACCCGCACTGACGCTGATCACGCGCTCGCTGCAGCTGATGCCGGTCAATACCTACCTGCTGCGCCTGCTGATGATCACGTCCTTCAACGTGGGCGACCGCGAGGCGTCGGGACTCGCCATCGACGGGATACGGAAACTCGATCCCACGCACGCGGGCTTCCGCGACAATCAGGCGACCATACGCGCCCGCGAAGGTGCGACCGACGACGCCCTGCTGCTGTACGAAAACGCCATCACGCTGGACCAGAGCAACGAGGAGTTCTACTGCAACATGGCCTCCTTCCACTACAGCCAGAACCGTATCTGGGAGGCAATCCGCGTGCTGGAGCAGGCTTCCATGCGCGCGTACTATCCCGCCAAGGCACTCTACCTGAAAGGCAAATTTTACGCCGAGCAGGGACAGATAAAATTCGCCCGCGAAGCCTACGAATCCTACCTCGAGGCCGCTTCCCCGCTGGATCCCTACCTGGAGGAGGTGCGGCAGCGTCTCGTGGAACTGCAGAAATTCGAAGCGAGGTAAGCATGGAACACGCACATTCCCTCGACATCCTGGCCTTCTCCCCGCATCCCGATGACGCGGAACTGTACTGCGCCGGCACCCTGCTGCTGCTCTCCCGCGCCGGCAGACGCGTGGGCATCGTCGACCTGACGCGCGGCGAACTCAGCACACGCGGGACTACGGAGAGCCGCGCCGCGGAAACGGCTGAGGCCACGCGCATACTCGGACTCGACCTGCGGGAGAATCTCGAACTGCCGGACGGCGGCATCGCCGGCACACCCGAGCAGCGCGAACGCGTCATCCGCGCGCTTCGGCAGTGGCGTCCCCGCACCGTGCTGCTCCCGTACAATATAGACCGTCACCCCGATCACGTGCATGCCTCCCGGCTCGTACGCGACGCACTCTTCGCATCCGGTCTTGCGAAAGTGAAAAGCACCGACAGCGGCGGCCGCCCCCAGCTTCCCTGGCGTCCCGCCCGGGCGTATTACTACATGCTGTCGGAAGATTTCACACCGGCATTCATCGTGGACATCAGCGCCGTGCAGGAGAAAAAGATGCAGGCCATCCGCGCCTACGCCACGCAGTTCCACACGGGTGCGGAAAGCACTGAGCCGCAGACGTATATC
>JAVVFP010000411.1:0-3359 GCA_032250495.1 Bacteroidota bacterium
CTGGGACGACAGGCGGCTGCGATCAGCGCGACCACCGATGCCACGGGCGCAGTGCGCCTCGACATCCCGGTCCGCTCCCTGCACAGCGGTTTGTACTCTCTGCAGCTGTCGGACGGAATGTCCGTGCTGCGGCACCGCGTGGTGATCGCGCGCTGAGTCCCGGCCGGTCACGCGGGTGCGGATGTCCGGCGGATAAAATCCGTCATCGCCGCAAGGACGCGTGCCCGCGCCTGCAGGTGCGGAACGTGTCCACAGTCCTCCAGCCAGAGAAGCTCCGAGCTGCCGGCGACATGCTGATCGATGAGATCGACCTGTCGCCGGCTTCCGTATTGATCGTTCTCACCCTGCACGACGAGAACCGGGCAGGTCACGCGTTCGAGGACTTCGAGCATATCCCAGTCCTTGAGACCGGGATCCAGCCAGGTGTCCGCCCAGGCCGCAAACACCGCGTCGGTTTTTTCCCCGTGATAACGCATGAGCTTCTCCCGCAGGTCCGTGTTCATGAACAGCTGTTTCGCCTCGCGAATGCCCTGCACGGTCACGTCCTCGATGATCACATGCGCGGCCTCGGAAATGACCCCGACGCATTGTCCCGGGAACAGCGCGGCGTGCGTGAGTGCGATGGTGGCGCCGTCGCTGTGGCCGACGAGCAGGGGGCGTCGGACGTTGAGGGCTGCCAGCAACCCGGGGAGATACTCCGTGGCTTCCTCCCGGTAGAAATCCAGACCGCGCGGCGCGGTCATCGGCGAGGATTTGCCATGTCCCTTGCGGTCGTACACGATACCGTCGCAAGCGGAAGCGCGGCAGAGTTCATAGGGAAAACTCTTCCACTGTCCCACGCTGCCGAGCGCCTCGTGCAGGAAGACCAGGGTGGCGCGCTGCTCACCGGGATGTTCGTTGATATGCGCGTACAGCGTCACGTACAGTCCCGCGTCCCGCACCGTGACGTGCATCTTCTTTTCCATGATGCGCGGCTGCATCGAATCCGTCATTTCCCGTTCTGCCTCGCTGGTGAATGTCAGGCCTGTGGCTGCAGTGCATGAAATCTCGCGAATCCCGCTCTCTATTTCAAATTCCGTGCGCGACGCGGGAGAAAACGGGAAGACCGGCAGCCGCACGAAGCGACCACCGGTCTTGTGGTTCATGGGCATGCTTTCGCGTCAGCCGTCGATGCCGTTGACCTGGCCGACGAAAAGCACGGCGCCGGTGTTGCGTTCATGGATGACGAAAAGGAAGGGTCGGTTGACCTGCATGGTCGGGGGCATGGACACGGTGCCGATTTCCACCGACGTCACGGCGGCGGCTTCCGTCCCCTCCTCGTTGACTTCGACGAAGGTTTTGTGCTTGACGCTGCTGATGTAGAGTTCACGTGCGGCATTGATGCCGGAGAAGTCCGCCACATTCGGGTCGAAGGCCTCGTCCATGCCCATCGCGGCGAGCACGTTGTCGAGTTGCGCCTCGTACTCCAGGCGGAAGCGCGGGAGGAGGAGGAGAATCTCCCGCTCGATCAGGCTGCCCTGCAGCGCCGTCCACGTGCCGGGTTCGGCAAGCGACGCGCGCAGCGCGGCGATATCCCTTCCCTCATCCGGAAGCAGCACCGCCATGCTGAAGCGGTCCCAGCCGTAGGGCAAGTCCACCATCTGCAGTTCACCATTGTCGAGATAGCGCATGACGCCTTCACGGCGCATCGTGGGAACGGTCTGCTGCGGTCCCGCGGCGGCCGCGAACGGCGCGTCCTGCGTTTTCGCCGGATCGAACTGCGTTTTCCACTGTCCCTTGAAATAGACCGCGTTGATCAGGTACATCATTGTCAGCGCGGGAATGGGCGCATCGACAATGCCCTGAATGCGGTCACGAGTCCTCTCCCGCACCCAGGCGTTGATCACGTCGGCGGCGCCGGGATCATCGAAGTCGAGGGAGCGCACTTCCGCGTCGAAGTAATGGCGGTTGCTGTCGATGAACGCCTGTTCGACCGCGAAACCGTCGCGGCTCCAGATGGAGTTGGCGATGGTCAGCGCCACGGCGGGATCGGCGGAAAGCAGCAGCGTGCGCAGTCCTTTCCAGGCGTTGTTGATTTCATACGCGGACATGGCGTCCAGGTGCAGCGTCTCGCGCATGCCATCGCGGGTTTCTCCCGCCGCGCCGTTCATCGTCATACCGAGCGCCATGCTGATGCTCAGCGGGGAGAGAAACACGTTGCCGCTCCCCTCGGTCTTCGCCACGCGGTCGAAGACGTCGAAGGCGAAACTGCCGTTCGCCCGGTTGATCGACGCTTCCTTCGCGGTGAGTGCGCGCATAGGGGTCGGCGCAGCCGGCCCCGTGCTGTCATCCGCGCAGGCGGCGAGCAGCAGGACGGCGAGCGTGGAAAATAGCAGGGTGCGGTACGGGAGGCGTGTTGTTCTTTGCTGCATATCAGAATCCTATTGCGACACCGACGGTGAAGTTCAATTTGCTGGTGTAATAGATTGCCTCGTCGACGGAATAGCGGAGCAGGCCACCTTCCAGTCCGACATTGAGCATGGAGAAGTTCGATGGATACATTTCGATTCCCACACGCACCTTGCTGATCGGTCCAACGAGCGAGGCGCCGACAAAGGTGCGCATGTACGGGTAGACGAAGCGGAACATACCGTACTCCGGCAGCGAGAGTTTCCAGACCGCACCGAATACGTCGAGCATGCGGTTTTCACGCACCGTCTCCGCCATCGATGGCGCGGGCGGCGTGTACAGCTCCTGCATGGAAGCGTCCAGCGGCGCAAACACGGGCGCGCCGTCGGTGAGGTATTCGCGCCCGAAATTCTCCCGTCCGTATTCGAAACCGAAAGCGTGGTGATCGGTGACCTTGTAGATGACGCTGATGGCCATGTTCTCGAACAGCCTGTGTGAGTTGTGCGGCAGGTCCACGGAGGGGTAGGACTGCCCGTACTGTTTTCTCAACTCGAACACCAGGTTCGAGAGAAGGTTGCTGCGCGGTCCGGGCTGGAAAAAGTGCCAGGGACGATCATCCGTGGCCTCCGCAAAGGGGACCGGTGTCGCCCGCGCGACCATGGCGTGCAGTGCCTCCTCCCCGCTGTTCCCCGTCTGCGCTTCGGTGAGTGTCCGCGCGGCGGGAATTCCGTCCCGGCGCAGCAAGTCCGTGCGTGCGGCATTTGCCATGTACGCGGCATTTGCCATGTACGCGGCATTTCCTCCGGCACCGTCATCGTGCAGCCGGGTGGAGGATGGCGTCGCGGCACGGAGCGTACCCGCGAACGCGGCTGAAAGCGTCGGGGCTCCCGCGCCCATCGCCGCGGTGCCGGCTGTACCGGTGCCGGCTGTACCGGTGCCGGCTGTACCGGTGCCGGCTGTACCGGTGCCGG
>JAVVFP010000412.1:0-3351 GCA_032250495.1 Bacteroidota bacterium
AGTTCTCCCCCGGAGAGGAGGATGCGTCCGAAGAACATGAGGAGAAGGGACAGCGAGAGCGTGACGCGCACTCCCCAGCGATCGGCCAGTTCCCCGAAGAAGAACATCGCGAGGGTGATGCCGCCGGTGAAGGCGCCGACGATCCATCCCGCCTGCACGTCGTCGAGTCCGACATTCTTGTTGAAGTAAATGGCCAGGAGGGCGATGATGCCGAAGTAGCACATGCCCTCGATCAGGTAGGTCAGGTTGATGCCCCAGAGCGCGCGGGGAGCGCGGGCGATGTGGATGAACGGATCGATGATTTCCCGCATCGGGGATGACCTTTTTTCGCCCGGTTTTTCCTGCATGCGTGACCCTGGACTCGCTGTTGAAGAAGGATGCGGACGCGGACGCGTCTGAATGAGCCGGGGCAATATACGGAAATGCGATCTGCATTGCATTTCAACTCCACGCGGTCTATCATTAAGAATGAACACTTCAACCTGGAGAACACGATGAAACGACTGCTCGTCCTTCTACCCCTGCTCGCCATCCTCGTCCTTGGCACCGCCTGTTCCGAGGAAGATCCCAGCGTGCGCGTGCGCAACGACCTCGACGTGAAAGTGAACGTGCAGCTCAAGCCCGACGCGGGCAGCACCATCAACATCAACGATGTGGAAGGCGGTACCGCGACGGCGCTGTCGAACATCCAGGAGGGATGGTGGACAGCGACGGCCTCGGTGCAGTCCTCGAACGCCGAGCCCGAGAGTCGCTTCGAAGCGAAAAACGACGTGAATTACACGGTGGTGATACGCAATACCGCACCGCCGACGATGGAGATACAGTCCGAGGACAAGTAGCTGCGTTGCCGCGGGGTCAGGTGACGGGGATCCAGTAGGTGAGTTTCAGCGCGATGAAGTTGGCACCCGGGGTGTCGAAGGAGCGGAACAGCTGTGAGGGACCGATGATGTCCCCTGTGGCGTCGTAGTCGTAGCGGTCCTGCTGCCAGACAAGGTACAGCGTGCTTCCCCGCACCCATTCCCAGCGCAGGACGATGTTGCTGCGGAAGGAGAGCACATTGAAATCCGGGTCGGGGAAGGCGAAGCTCCCGCGTTCGTCGGAGACGGTGTACACACCGGTGGTCGGATCGCGTGTGAGGCTGCTGCCGCCATCGCTGCCGTAGACGGTGAGGGCCGCGCTGCCGGCCGCGGACAGTTCGCCGAAGCCGAGATAATTGCCGGAAGCGGCGAAGGGTTCGGCGTACACCTCGAGGGTGAGATCGGCGGTAAAGGCATAGTTGATGCGGAAGCGTGCGTACAGCGTCGCGCGGTCGATGGTGGAGAATACGTAGCGCCGCCCGTAGGTTTCATCCGCACCGTCGGCGAAAATCCCGAGGAACTGCCGCGTGTTGACACTGCGCGTATAGCCGGGAGTGACGGTGATATCCAGGCGGCCGCTGGTGCGAATGCCCACCCATCCCCCGAAATCATAGAGCCAGCTATCGAACTCGTCGGTAAAATACGAGGCGTAGCCCTCCCAGCGTAGATCGTCGCTGTAGCTGTTGCGCATGCTGCCGCCGAGGCTCCATCCCGCCCCGCTCTCCATCAGCGGTCCCCCGCGCGTGAGTTGGTCGCTCATACCGCGCAGACCGTAATCGAAGTACAGTGCTGATCCCCAGAAATTTTTCCACGTGCTGCCCAGGCTCACACCGAAACTCGTGTACTGGTTGTCCCCGCCGAAATTCCATCCACGCGAAGTGCTGATCGAAACGCTGTAACTGTGAAACAGGTCGCCGGGCAGGTTCTCACGGTAGCGCAGGGCCACCCAGCTGTCGATATCGTCGGCGGTCTGCAGTCGACCGAGGTCGTTGATTTCGAAGCCGGGGGATTCGGCGCTGGCGCCGGCTTCCCACAGCCAGTGCTCCCCGCTGTTTTTTTCCACGTTGAGACCGATGGAGTAGCCTGACAGCTGTGTCGCGGCGGTATCGAGTGCGACATGCGAGGCATCGGGCCGCTGGAAATAGTGGGCACTGCTTTGCTGCACGCGTCGAATGGCATCCTTCGATCCACGAAGGTGGCTGAAGCCGGCATGTCCACCGATCTCGAAACCGCCGTGGTCGAAACGCAGCTTCCAGTCGGCTCCGCCGGAGACGGCCTGGCGAGAGAGCAGCGCTTCGGCCGTGGGGGAGGAGAGGTCGCGCTGCACGCCGGTGAGCATGACGCCGACGGTGGAAGCGTGCCTGCCGAATTCCTGCTGCATGCGCATGACGCCGAAGCCCGTGAGCGGTTCGACCTCCTCGCGGCCGTAGCGTCCCGTCGCGGGGTCATAGGTATCGACGAATTCCCTCTCGGTGATCGCGGTGAGCGCGCCGACGGAGAGTCCGTTGTCGAGTCGGCCGCTGATTTTTCCGGCGCCGAGAATGGTCGCGTTGCTGCTTTCTTCGCTGTACTGCGCGGTAGCCGGTACATGCGACGGCGCCCCGATGCGGCGGGAATAGTAGTAATCCGGTCCTTCACCGCTGAGCAGCTGATTTCCCTCGATGAAGAAAGGCCGTCGTTCGCTGTAATAGGTTTCGTACGCGGAGAGATTCACGTCCGCCGGATCGGCTTCCACCTGGCCGAAGTCCGGATTGATGGTCGCATCGAGTGTGAGGTTGGGACCGAGTCCCATCTTCAGGTCGAGTCCCGCGGTTGCATGCCATGCGGAGTTTTCGTCGAAGGGGTCGACGGCGTTCTCGGCCCGGCGCAGCGTGAGGTCCGCCGCGGTGTAAGGCGTGAGCTCGATACGCGAACTCGGCGTGATGCCGCGTATACCTTCGAGGCGGCCGAAGCGGGAGGACCAGCCGCTGGCGTTTTTCGGGATGAGTATCCAGTACACGTCCTCGTTGCGCGCGGGAATGTAGCGGTTCATGTTCAGTCCCCAGGTCTGCCGGTCCCTCTCGTTGAAGCGGAGCTGGGAGAAGGGGATGCGCATTTCCGCAATCCAGGCAGTGTCCTCGCGCCGCACGCGGGCTTCCCAGACGGGATCGTAGCTGTAATCGCGGCTGTGTTCGTCGTCCTCCGCATGGTAATACTCGAAACGCACGCCGTCGGCGGTTACGCCATAGCTGTAGGCGGTACGCCGGTCGCGGTAGGTGTCGAGCGAAAAAATGATGCGTTCGGAATTCCCCGTGTTGTCGCGGCGACTGAGGGTGGACTGTATTTCCTCCGGGTCGTCGACGTACATGATGGCGCCGATGTACAGCGCGCGATCGTCGTAGCAGAACATCACCTCGGTGCGCAGTGTCGCGGGCTTCCCTTCCACGGGCTCGCGCTGCCGGAAGGCCCCCGTGCGCGTTGCGCGCTTCCAGCATGCTTCCCCGAGCGTGCCGTC
>JAVVFP010000413.1:0-3350 GCA_032250495.1 Bacteroidota bacterium
CACCAGGCGGCCGTGTTTCCATCGCCGCCACGCGTGACGAAGCCGGCCACGCCGGACTTGTCGCCATCGTACTCGCTGCCCGATTTTATGAGCAGGCGGAAGGTCACGACGGGCTGCGCGTGATTGGAGACGACGAGGACTTTGAGTCCGTTCTCCAGTTGCGTTTCATGGTATTCGGGGAAGGAGGCCACGGGTGCGGGACCCGGCTCCGGTTTCTGCGATCGGTCGATCTGTGCCGACAGCTGTCCTCCGACGAGGAGCAGGACGGCGGCGAGGATGAAAATGCGAAAGTGTTTCATTATGCTCATTCCTGGTATGCTCGTGAAGGGATCTTAGCTGTTCTTGTCCATGACCACGTACTTGACCACGTTCCGGCGGGTCGGCTGCAGGTACTTCGTCGCCACGCGCTGAATGTCCTCGCGCGTCACGCTCATGTACTTCTCCAGCTCGGTGTTCACCAAATCGGTGTCGCCGTAGTTCAGGGAATAGGAGGCCAGGCTGCGCAGCTTGTTGTCGAGGGAAAGGAAGCCGCGCGTGAAGGATGTCTCCTTCGCGTTGCGCACCTTCATGAATTCCTCCTCGCTGATGCCTTCGTTCTGTACCTTCGCGATCTCTTCCTTGATGGCTTTTTCTATGGTTTCGAAGTCCACGCCGCTGTTGGCGATGGCGATGAAGGAGAACATGCCCGCCTTGTCCAGCGGCATGCCGAAACTGGAGGCCTGCAGCGCGATCTGCTCGGTGTCGACCAGGCGCTGGTACAGGCGCGAACTCTTGCCGCCCGACAGCACGTCCGAGAGCAGATCCAGCGCATAGGCGTCGTCGTTGCGGTAGTCCACGGTGACGTAGGATTCTATGTACGCAGGCAGCGGCGTGACTTCCTCTTCCACGATCAGCTCGCGCGGTGCGGTTTGCTCGGGGATCACCACCTTGACGCGCGTGGGCTCCGGTCCGGAGGGAATCGAGCCGAAGTACTGCTCGATCCACTTCTTGGTCTGCGGCACGTCGAGGTCGCCGCCGACCACGAGGCAGGCGTTGTTCGGCAGGTAATACTTGTCATGGAACTGGCGGAATTCCTCTATGGAGGCGTTGTTGATGTCCTGCGCCTGTCCGATGGGCATCCACTCGTACTGCGTGCCCTTGAACGTGGTCTTGAACAGGTTGTCGCCCAGCGTGCCGAAGGGACGTCCCTCATAGCGCTGCTTGAGTTCTTCCTTGACCACTTTGCGCTGCGTCTCGACGCCGAGGGAGTCGATGACGAGATGCATCATGCGCTCGGACTCTATCCACAGCGCCAGCTCGAGCTGATGCACGGGGACTTTGAAGAAATAATCCGTCTGGTCGAAGGACGTCGAGGCGTTGAGCACGCCGCCGGCGCCGGTGATCAGCTTGTCGATGGTGCCGCGTTCGATGTTCTCGGTGCCCTCGAACATCAGGTGTTCGAAGAAATGCGCGAAGCCCGTGCGGCCTTCGACCTCGTCCTTGGAACCGACGCGGTAGAGGCAGTACGTCATCGCCGTCGGCGCGGTGCGGTCGACGTGCAGGATGACGGTGAGCCCGTTGTCCAGTTTGTATTCTTCATACTGGATCGGGGTGAAATCCTGCGCGTTCGCACTGGCGGCGAAAAGCAGCAGCAGGAGGAGGGTGAAAAGACGTTGTGTCATGTGAACAACCTCTGATGAAAAGAACAATTATCGTGTCGTGTTATCATTTGCTTGCTGAAGGAAGGGAAGCGCGAGCAGCTCACGGATCTCGTGAATGACGGTGTCCGCCATGCCGAGGTATTCGCGTCCCAGCGTCGTCTCCACCGCCACGCAGGTCATGCCCGCGTTTTTGGCCGATTCTATGCCCAGCGGAGCGTTTTCCACCACCACGCACTGCTCCGGCCGCAGATTCATGTGCTGCATGGGCGCGAGATAGGGATCCGGATTCGGTTTCGCGCGCCGCACTTCGTCGCCGGTGATCAGGAAATCGAACAGCGTGCGCCGCTCCGGCGGCAACGCCGCTTCCATGTTTTTCGTCGACGACGCCGTCACCAGCGCCGTACGGAAGCCGCGCGCGCGGATATCGGCGATGACCTCGAACACATGCGGGAAATACGTCATTTTGACGATGGAGCGGTAGTACGCCCGCTTGCGGTCGATGAAATCCTCACGCTCCTCCTCGGGCAGCGTCACTCCCGCCTCCTCGAGAAAGGTGGGCAGGATTTCGCGCGAAGCGCGTCCCTCGTGCAGCAGCACGGAGTGCTCGGATACCGATCCGCCGAGCTGGCGAAACATGTGGTTCCAGGCCAGGTAATGGTAGTGCAGCGTGTCGGCGATGACGCCGTCGAGATCGAAAAAAACCGCCTGAATCATGCAGTGCGCAATCGGTGTGACAGACAAAACTGTTCCACGGGAGCAAAGAAACCCGTGCATCCAATAAGATACGAAGAAAGGGAGGAAAAGTTATAGGGAGAAAACAGGTAGGGATTCGCCGGAAATAAAAAAATCTCAACCCCGCGCTTGCATTGATGGATTTTATTTTTTTTACTTTGCATGGAGATGTAATTCCCTCAGTGGAGGCTCAATATGGGATGCCCCTCGGGTGGAGTGCATGCTCAATTACGCTTTTCTACTGTTCTCTTCAGGTGAACGGCGTTTCTGAACGGAATGTTAGGATCCCCGTCTTCCCGTGGTAAAAACAACCTGCTGGAGTGGCAATGGATAGTGTCAGGAACCTGCTCATGGTCATCGACGTGGTGCTGTTCGGAAGCGCCTGTACGGACACGGGTACCGAACCGCCGTCGCAGCCGGCGGAAGGTCCGTCATCACACGATTGGACCTGGGAGTACACCATCATCGACCCGGAGAATACCTCCGGATGGCTCTGGGATGTCTGCTACATCAACGACACCTGCATCTGGGCGGTTGGTTGGATACAGCACAAGGGAGATTTCTACAACGCATGCCATTGGGATGGGAAGGAGTGGAAGCTGGAGAAGGTATTTGATGATCCGACTGGTTCCGCAACGGAACCTGGCGTACATCAACTACACGCACTGTACGGAGCTGCAGCTGATGACATATGGTTCGTGAAGGGAAACGCGTTCATTCATTGGAACGGCGAGACGTATCGGACCGACCGCAGCCTTGTGTCTGATATTCGCGAACCGTTGCACGAGATCTGGGGAAACGGGCCGGATAATATTTATACTGGCGGCTACGGCGAAATCGTCCACTACAACGGTCATTACTGGAAGCGTCTGGAGAATGAGATCGAGTGGGACATCGGGGCGATGCACGGCAACGGCGATACGGTGCTTGTCGCGGCGACCGGACCGTCGAAATCAGGGAAGACGGCCTTCTATACCA
>JAVVFP010000414.1:0-3345 GCA_032250495.1 Bacteroidota bacterium
TCATTTCATCACATTAGGGAGAATTGTGATGTACTACGTCTACATCCTGGAGAGTGTGCCTACAGGCCGATATTACGTCGGTTCGACCAAGCATATTGAACATCGTCTCCGCAAGCACAATGCCGGGCACTCAGCAGCAACAAAAGCATACCGACCATGGAGACTGGTTTATCAAGAGGAGTTTCTATCGCGTGGAGACGCATTGCGCCGAGAATACGAGATCAAGAGATACAAATCGCGCTCCTACATCTCCTCCCTTCTCGGCTAGAATGCCTGTCCCGCGCAGCGGGAAGGTCGCGAGTTTCCCGCAAGGCGGGATCCGCTCCGCAAAAAGCCCCTCACTTGAGGGGCTTTTTCATTTCATCACATTAGGGAGAATTGTGATGTACTACGTCTACATCCTGGAGAGTACTTCTACTGGTCGATTCTATGTGGGCTCGACACACAACATTGAGAATCGACTTCAGAAACACAACGCGGGACATTCACGAGCGACAAAGGGGTATCGCCCATGGCGGTTGATTTACTGCGAAGAATATCCGACGCGCAGCGACGCCCTGAAACGTGAGAGTGAGATTAAACGCAGGAAGTCGCGCTCCTACATCTCCTCCCTTCTCGGCTAGAATGCCTGTCCCCGATTTATCGCGGAAGGTCGCGAGTTTCCCGCAAGGCGGGATCCGCTCCGCAGAAGAGCCCCCTCAGCTCCACAATGAGGCGATGGGGACCGCATACAAGCGGTCTCCGAAGGGAAGGACGTTCTCACCATCATACATGACCACTCCCTGAACGAAACGTTCGCCCATGGCGTCACGGAGTTTGATCAAGCCCTGAAAATCCTTCGGCAAGACCGTCGATGACGCCTTCACCTCGACGCCGGCCACCGATGCGCCATCCCGTTCGATCACAACGTCGATTTCCTTTTTTTCCTTGTCCCTGAAGTGGTGGAAACGGTGCCGGTGTTCCGAAAACGACGCGAGGCGCCGCAATTCCTGGTAAACGAAGGACTCCAGCAGATGCCCGAACAGCGGCCTCTCCTTCCGCAGGGATTCCTGGTTCATACCAAGCAATGCCGACGCCAGTCCGGTATCGACCATATGCAGCTTCGGCGTCTTGATCATGCGCGTCAGCCGGTTGCTGTGCCATGGCGGAAGGCGTTCGAGCAGGAACAGCGCTTCGAGCACCGCGACGTACTCGCGTATGGTGGGACGGCTCAGTTCGAACGGTGCGGCCAGGTCGGTGCTGACGAATAGTTCGGCCGTGTGCGCGGCGGCGACCTCCAGCAGCCGGGGAAGCACTTCGAGGGAACGGATCCGGGTGAAGTCCCTCACGTCCTTCCGGACGAGCGCTTCGCTGTACTGCTCCAGCCAGACCCGCCTGCGCCTCTCCGACGAGCGAAGTACGACAGGAGGAAAGCCACCGGTGACAACCCGCCTGATCAGTTCGTCGCCCTGCCGCTGCAGATGCTGCACATAGGGCACGGCGCCGAAGACAGCATTGAGAAACGACGGCGGCGATGGCAGGCGAGCGATTTCGGCCTGGGTCAACGGACCGAGCCGCAGCACTTCCATCCGCCCGGCCAGCGAATCCGACAATTCCGGTAGCAGGAGGACATTCGCGGATCCGGTCAGGATCAGTCTCCCTGGGCGACGGTCTGTGTCCACGATCTCCTTGAACGACCGGAACAAGCCAGGGACGCGCTGGACTTCATCGAGGATCGCGCTATCCGGCAGATCCTTGCAGAAACCAATGGGATCCGATTCCGCCGCGGCGAGCACGTTCTCGTCGTCGAAAGTCAGGTATCGGAATCCGAGCGCCTCTCCGATCATTCCGGCAAGCGTCGACTTCCCGCACTGCCTCGGGCCATGGATCAATACGACGGGGGTGTCTTCCAGTGCCTCCCTCAGACGGGGAAGAATCAAGCGGGGGAACGAACTGTGTATCTCCATTTCATTTACGATGATATTAGAGAATAGTGCTGACCAAATGTAAGCACGGAGCCGACCAAATGAAAATAAATATGCGACTGGATGTAAAATATCTTACGACCCGATGAAGATGAAGTTGATGAAGCCTTCACCTCTACGCCAGCCACCGACGCGCCATCGCGCTCGATCACGACGTCGACTTCCTTTTTCTCCTTGTCCCTGAAATGGTGGAAACGGTACCCCCTGCTCTGAAAACGATGCGAGTCGCCACAATGCAGTGAGGACGAAGGATTCAAGCGGATGGTCGAACAGCGGCCGATCCATCAGCAGGAATTCCCGGTTCACCGAGGGGAACGCCGACGCCAGTCCTGTGTCTACAATGTGCAGTTCGGATGTCCTGATCATACGCGGCTCCGACCGGTACAGTCCTGGTACGGGAGAGAGGCGGATGGCATCGTTCATATATTTCGGAGGTGGAAATGAAGCTCCTGCGTCTGTTTCTGGCGACTGCATCACTGTTGCTCCTCGCGACGACGCTGCAGGCGCAGCTCAGCACCCGGACCAGCACATACGGCACGAAGCCGGGGTATATCGACGATGCAACGCTCATCGTCGAACCGCACGGCGCATACGTGGAACAAACGCTTGTCCTGACGTATGGTGACCACGGGCAATTCGGCAACTCGCCGGAGGTGGAAATCGACCACCGCTTCCGCCTGCCGGCCAGCGCCGTCGTGAACGATCTCTGGTTGTGGATCAGCGACATTTGCGTGCGTGGCAGGATCATGAGCACATGGTCCGCGCGCGCCGTCTACGACAGCATCGTCTCGAGCCATCGCGACCCGGCTTTTCTCGCGAAAGATGGCAACACCTTCGAACTGCATATATACCCGCTCACTTCGGGCTCGACACGGAAGATCAAACTCGTGTTCATCACACCGACGATGTGGCTGGGAAGGAATGCGGCGGCGGAACTACCGCTGAAGCTGCTCATGGACAACAACGCCGACCGGAAACCGCTGCATATCGTATTCAAGGTGGCGGAGAAAGTGTGGGGAGAGCCGACGATTACCGAACTTCCGATGGAGCGCTTCGGGGACTGGAAAGATTCCGCGGGCAGCTCGTATAAAACCATGGACCTCGTCGATGTATCGGAACTGACAGGACTCACCCTCGGTTTCAGCATGCAATTCCCGGGCGCGTACAACTTCGGTGCCTCGACACAGCCCGGTGACGGTACATATTTCCAGTTCGGTTTCGATCCCGGCGCGCTCTTCAACCTGACAGCCGATTCCACCGCGAAGCGTCTGCTTGTGGGCCTCGACCTGAGCGGCGCCCATTGCAAGAACTACTCTATCCTGCTTCCATCGGTGATTCAGCTCCTGCGTTCCGCCGCGAAGCCGCAGGACAGTATCCGGCT
>JAVVFP010000415.1:0-3330 GCA_032250495.1 Bacteroidota bacterium
ACAAAGATGCATGAATTTCCTGATTTCAACAGAGTCCGCAGTATCGTACATTTGAGGTGAACCCGATAATGACAAACAGGAAGCCCGCACGGACTGACGAAGCGCGATGAGTAATTTTTTCGAACGCATATCGCCTCGATGGATTCGCGCCATTTACACGGTGTTCGCATTGCTCGTACTTGCCGCCAGCGGCTACAATTTTCTCCATGTCATGTTCTGGCGCGTTCCGAGCAACGACCAGTGCAAATGGTTGCAGGAGTTTTCTGATACGACGCGTGTGCATGTCATGGAGGTGAGGCGTGGTGGAGCGGCGGACAGGGCGGGCCTCGAACCCGGTGACATCGTTGTCGCCGTGAATGGCATCCCCGTATCAGCGTCGAACGATATCGCACGGGTACTCGGTACTCCTGCCCCGGGAGACAGCATCCGTTTCGCTATCGAGCGGAATCACCGTCGTATGACGGTACGCGCGGCACGGCGTTCCGGGGAAGCGGCTCTCGGTGTGACACTGCGCGACCGCATCTTCATGACGCTGCTCATCGCCGACATCGTGCCCGGGGGAGTAACGGACCGGGCGGGCATCCGGGACGGGGACATATTGCTGCGGATCGACGGCGTGAGCGTCAACAATCCCCGCGGACCGTCCTTCCTGCTCAACAGGCATCAAGCGGGAAGCAAGGCCGAGTTTCTCGTCGACAGGGACGGTGTCTTGCACACCTATCAGGTCGAAATACTGAAAACGTTCAATTACGCGTATTTTGCCCAGTTCCTGCTCGGCTTCGGTTTCCTCCTTGTGGGCTATATCGTGCTTGTCGCCCGGCCACAGGGGACCATTCAGCGGAAGTTTGCGCGTTACGGAATTTTCGCGATGTATTTTTTCGGCTTTTCCACGGTCGTAACCAGTGAGCTGTACGATCCTCTCTGGAAAGTGCAGTTCATCAACACGGCTTCCCTGCTCGCCCGTATCATCGCGCCGCCGATTTTCATCAGCTTTTTCCTGCATTTCCCCGTGCGCCGTTCCGTCACGCGCAGACGCTGGCTCCTGCCCGCGCTCTACGGTGGTACAATGCTCGCCGCACTGGTACTGCTCGCCTATGTGTACAAACTGCTGGGTATCGGTATCGGCGGTTTTGTCGTCGAGGCCGCAGCCATGCTGCCCTTCGCCTATTTCCTGACCGGACTCGGGCTCTTCGTCCACAGCTATTACAGGCATGTGGAAGAGGATCGCCGCCAGCAGCTGCGCCCGATCCTCCAGTCCGTATTCATCGGTATCGCCGCCTTCGTGTACATCATTATCATCACGACGACATACCCGTTCGCGATTTTCCTCCAGCCCTACCTGTTGCTCCCGGCCCTCCTGATCATCGGAATACCACCGGCGTTCGGCTACTCTATCGTCAAGTACCGGCTCATGGATTTCACGGTGATCGTCAAACGGAGCCTGATGTACGGACTTATCACCGCGGCCATCGCCGCCATCTATCTCGGCGTGGTATTCGGCCTCGGCAGCCTTCTGGGAAATGTTCTCGGGGAAACCGACAACCAGCTGCTGACGCTGATCGCCTTCGTCGTCATCGCGTTGATGTTTGATCCGCTCAAACAACGCTTGCAGCGCGTTATCGATAAACTCTTTTACCGAGAGCGCTACAATTACCAGAAGGCACTCATGGAATTCAGCCACGAACTTCCGCGGCTGATAAATCTCGAGCAAATCCTCAGCAGCGTGGTCAATCGCATCGCGGGTACCATGCATGTCGAAAAGGTGTCGGTCGGGCTCTGCGAGAGCGGCAACGGCTGCAGCATCCTGAGTCAGAACATCCCGGAGGAGCTCAGCACATTCTCCAGCCGTGAGGGGGGGGTACTCGAGCTGCTGAAGAAGACGCGCGCGCCGTTCTCCGTCGCACATCTCGACGAGGACATTCGGATCACCGACGCGGAGGATCGCCGGAAGCTCGAGGAATCCGGCATCGAACTGATCGTCCCGATGTTCCTGCAGAACCGAATGATCGGTGCGATCAACGTCGGACCGAAGATGAGCGGCAGCGTGTACTCCCAGGAGGATATGGATCTGCTCTCCACCGTCGCCAGCCAGGCGGCGATCGCCATAGAGAATGCGAGGCTGCACCGATCGGAAGTGGAAAAGCAGAAGATCGCCGAGCAGCTGAAAATCGCGCAGCGCATACAGCAGGGCCTTCTCCCGAAGAGCAATCCTCCCATCGAACGCCTCGATATCGCCGGGATTTCCATTCCCGCGATGACGGTAGGCGGCGACTATTACGATTACATAGAACTGCCCGGGGAGCGTCTGCTCGTCGCCGTGGGCGACGTATCCGGTAAAGGGGTCTCGGCAGCGCTCTACATGGCCAAGGTGCAGGGCATGATCCGCTTCGCCGCCCAGCAGTATGAGAATCCACGCGCCATGCTCAGCAGTGTCAACCGCCTCATTTACGAGGGTATCGAACGCAATTCTTTCATCACGATGATTCTTGCGCTTTTCGACATGAAGCAGGGGACGGTGACGATCTGCCGTGCGGGACACACGCAGCCACTGGCAGATCTGAACGGCGAGATGCGCTTCATGGGCTCTGACGGCATGGGCCTCGGACTCGAACCGGGTGATGTTTTCGACCGGTCGCTCGAAGAAAGGGTGTTCCGGCTCAAGGATAACGGACTCCTTCTGCTTTACTCGGACGGACTGACCGAGGCCATGGACAAACACATGAACGAGTTCGGTGAAGACCGCGTGTTTTCCATCGTCAAAAGCGCCGACGGCCTGTCCGCGATCGAGCTGCAGAACATGCTCATCTACGAGGTAGTGCAGCACCGGAACGGTGCCGAGCAGAATGACGATATCACCGTGGTTGTCATTCGTATCCGCTGAGCGCGCTGCACGGCCCTGCCCGTTTGTGGGATCACCGGAAATTCCCGTACTTTCGATGATGCCCTTTTCCCATCCGGATGCACATGAATCGTACCATTCTCCTCCTGTGTTCCTTCGTTTTCTTCACTTCCTGCGGAGGTGATCCCGGCAATCAGGCCGACCGGGAATTCGAAGTCCTCGCCGACCGTTTCATCGGGCGGTATCTGCAACTCCATCCGGAGGCCGCGACGGCTCTCGGCACGCATCGCTATGATCACCGCCTCGACGATTACAGCGCCACGGGCATCGCCTCCTCGTCGGCGATGCTCCGCGCCTATCGCGACACACTGCGCAGCATTCGCGTTGAGGAGCTTTCGCCCGGACATATGATCGATTATGACATTTTCCAGCAAGTGCTCGATGCGCGACTGTTCGAGCTGGAGGAATTGCGCGAGTGGGAATGGAATCCT
>JAVVFP010000416.1:0-3330 GCA_032250495.1 Bacteroidota bacterium
GCGACGATATCCGGCAGCGGAATTTTCCTCGCTGTCTCCCCGCTTTCGAAATACAGTCCCGCAGGAAGCCTGAGAACGGCTTCGAGCGCGTTGCTCGCGATCTCGCCGACGTTTTCCACCGTCAGGCGCAGGGGAAAAGGGTTCGGAACGAAGGCGCGCAGCGTTTCGTCGTAGCGCAGTTCCGGGAATTCGTACGCGCAGGAAAGGACCGCACCGGCCGCGATGATCTCCTGCTGCCTGCAGCAGACAACATTCGGGTGATTGTCGAAGGTGCCGGTAAAACAGAGTTCTCCCGTGATGTCCTCCCCCTGTGGACGGGCCCTGATTTTCCACCGCACTTCCCGGACACCTTCGAGCGGAATATCGCTGATGGACTGCACCGCCGTGGCCGGTTCGACGAATTCGTAGACACCGGGATCGATGTTGAGACGGACCTGTCCGCCCATGGCCGGCAATGTCCCCCTGTTTTCAAGCCGGAGGAGTACGTCGAACGGGGATGGATAGTACGAGGAGGTCAGGGGATCCCACTGCAGAACGGCCGGAGCCGTCACCGTGCAGCCGACACCCGGCGCGCTCGGAGCAAGGCGCACCATGCCATCGCTGACGAACGGGACGAGGCAGCCCTTCTCCATTGCCGACGAGTCGACATGTATCGGAAGGTCGACGTGTTCCGCCGCCGTCGACGTGCGAAACACCGCGTAACACATGACACCGGAGGTATCGAGTACGCGCACCTCCGGAATGCGCAGCCGCGCACCCCGGCCCAGCTCCGCGGTATGCACTTCCATGCCGCTGAGCAGCGTACCGGCGGGAGTTTCGACGCGATCGAGCTGCAGACGCTGCCGGTCATAGTGCAGGTCCAGGGTAAACGGGTAGAAGTTTTCGCGGAACATGGGGGAAAGCATCTCCAGGGGAAGCCAGGCCTCCTCGCCGCCCGCGACCGTGACGTCACCCATCGCAAGATGCTTTGTGTAGAATGTGGAGGAATCGAGCGGGGCCCGGTACCAGCGCGACTTGCTCGCGCTGCCGTTACAGAGGTCAGGAAGGCGCAGTTCGACCTCGTGCATGCTGCCGTCCGCACAGCGCGGTTCGTAGGTCAGGATGCATTCCTGGAAATATTCGTAGATGACCGTGGAAATATCGCGATAGATATCCGCGAGTCCCTCTGCATCGGGTGTCTGATAATAGTTGCCGCCCGTGATCTGCGCGAGATAGGAAAGCTGGTCCTCGCGGATATGGTCACCGTATCCGATCGGGAAGACGCGGATATTGTGCAGCACCGCGAAAGCGATGATTTCCTCCAGGTTGCGCGAAGAGGAATTGTCTTCACCGTCCGAGAGTACGATCACCGCGCGACACTGGTTGCTTCCCTGCGACTGTGTCAGCAGCAGTCCGTGATAGATGCCGTCCCACAGTGCCGTGGCGCCGACCGCGGGGAGACGGTTGACGGCCCTGTTCAGCAGCATCGTATCGGTGGTCATGTACTGCCAGATGGTGACATCGGAGTTGAACTGGATGACGCAGGCCTCGTCGACGAAGCTGTCCATGTTCTCGATAAAGCGCAGTCCGCCCCGTTTCGCACCCGCATTTCCCTCCCCTACCATGCTGTCGCTGGCGTCGAACACGAGTCCCACGGAGATCGGGCAACGTGAAGTGGGATCGGGACACCAGAGGCCGTAATCGTCGGCAACCCTGCCGTCTTCGACGACGGCGATATCCGATGCCTGAAGGGAATAGTTCTTGATACCGTCGCAACCCACGGAGAGATAGGCCTCGACCAGCGGCCAGTTCAAGCGTATGCGCTTGAACGTCAGGTCCGGCTGCGCACTGAGTGCGACGGGAAGCAGAGCGGCGAAAAGTGCCGCGGAAAGGACGCGCACGCAGAGCGTGTGCGCCAGAGTGGAAAGGACGCGCACGCAGAGCGCGTGCGGCAGAGCGGAAAGGACGCGCACGCAGAGCGCGTGCGGCAGAAGGGACGCGGCGCGGGTACGGATGTGTGGCGACGGTGCCATCATGTTCGGCTTGCCCTGGTGTACATTGGAAATTGCGCGCCGGGGAGACCCGGATCGCATCGCGGATACGAGACCCTGAAATATAACACGGCATGCGGGAAGATGTTACATCGCTTCCCGGTGCCTCGGCAGGCAACGCCCGTATCGCCGCATATTACTTGCATTTATTGGGTATCTCCGCTAAATTAGTATTCTCTATCACGGCGGGTTAGCTCAGTCGGTAGAGCAGTGGAATCATAATCCACGTGTCGGCGGTTCGAGTCCGTCACCCGCTACAGGCCATCCCCCGGGATGGCCTTTTTGTTGCATGCCGCCTCGCACGCGGCCCGAGCACAGGAGGCAGCAAGGATGCCACGCCACACGATAGACAGCATTACAGATCGCCGTCGGGCACGACTCGAGGCCGTCCTCCGCCGCCGGCAGACGGGACTGACCATCGTTATCGAGAACGTGTGGGATCCGCATAATGTCAGTGCCATCCTGCGATCCGCGGACGCCGTGGGAATACGCACGGTGCACCTGCTCTATACGATAGAGAAAGCGCCGAACCTGAAGCGGCACGGCAAACAGAGCTCCGCCAGTGCGAGGAAGTGGCTCGAATTCCACGTTCATGACAGCGTCGAGGATTGTTTCGCGGCGCTGCGTGCGGAGGACTTCAGGGTATACGCCTCGCATCTCACCAATCACGCCATCGGACTGCATGACATCGATTTCGCGGGCAGGACGGCCATCGTTCTCGGAAACGAGCATCGCGGCGTGTCCGAGGAGGCATGCGCCCTGGCGGACGGCGTCTATTACATACCGATGATGGGCATGGTCGAGAGCCTGAACGTCTCGGTTGCCGCGGCCGTATCGCTGTACGAGGCCCTGCGGCAGCGCAACGCCGCCGGACTCTACGACACACCGCAGCTGGGAGAGCAAGGAGTGCGGGAGACACTCATTTCCTGGGCAAAGAAATAGCCGCTCTCAGCGCACGCACAGAATGCGTCGGACCGCTTCCCTGCCGTCCGCGCGCAGCAGCACCGTGTACTCACCCGGGGCGAGCTGCGAGGCGTCGAAGCGCTGCTCATAGCTCCCCGCGGGAAGGACAGCGCTGAGCAGCGTGCGGACCCGGCGTCCCTGCGTATCGAGAAGATGAACACTGACCGCTCCCTCCCCGGGCAGCGTGATCGTGAGCGCGGTCTGATCGGAGAAGGGATTCGGGTAATTCGTGACCGTCAGCGCGGTGGCCCGTCGGCGCAGCAGGGGACGGCAGATTCCGTCGACGATAATCAGCGGTGCCTCCACCGATGTGCTGACGCTGCAGCCGCTTTCCATG
>JAVVFP010000417.1:0-3329 GCA_032250495.1 Bacteroidota bacterium
GCGTGAAAACTCTCCGGATGCCGCGGCGCGGTCTGAGGAAATTGAGGACGCCTTGCGGGCGCAGATCGACAGCCTGTGCGACGGCTGCGTCTCCGTTCCCCTGCGGGGGGATGACGGCTGGTACCTGCTCCGGCGGCGCGTCCCGTTCACGGCGCTGCCCGATCCCCATGGCTACGAGAAAAACTACAGGCGCATCGAAAGCGAACTGCGCACGGTATAAACGCGCACGAGGTTTGCACCATTTTTAACATACGGTTTGAACCTCCTTTATTGCACACCGCCGTCTTGAACTGAACGCCGTAAATCGTTTAGTAGCAACTCGGTAGCGGGTTTTTGAGGCTTCTGGCACTTGACGCGGCGTGGCACTGACAAAATGGCAGGATTTACGTCCGTATGCGTCTGGAGCGGCGGCTGGTGTCACGGGAGTAAACCCGTACGATATCCGTCCCGCGGACCAGGGTCTGTTCTCGCTGCAAAATACGCACTTCCTCGGTCAGTTGACGAATCTCCCTCACTATATTAGTGGCAATCGGCTCGGTTGCGAGGGTGACGATCTCTCGGATGTCCTGATCCCTCAAAATCCACTCCGTATTCGATCCCGTGAGCCGCGCAGCGTCGCCAACCACGGCAAGCGTCGGTTCGTCGACGCGCCCACCTGTTGCAAAGCTCAATATCTGGTTGAGAATCGGCGATAAAAGGGCGTTTATACCGCCCCGAATGGTCGCTGCAATGCCGGCGATGACGACGGGAGCAAGTGGCCCAGCTGCTGCCGCGAGTCCCTTTATCGTAGGACTGGACAATACAATCTCCATCACCGCGGAAGTGGCCAGCTGCTGCAGGAAGCCTGCGATGGTTCCGAGGGTCTGACGCATTCCGTCCTTCATCGCCTCGGTATTTCCCGAGAACATTCCTGCCATGCCTGCCGCGAAGTCTGCTTCGAGAGCCTCGGTCAATACACCGATCGTGTCACGTTTCTCTGCGAGGGTAGCTTCGACGTCCTCGAGCTGCCGGCGGAGATCGGCCGCTGCCTCACTCTCAGGAGGGGTGAGCGCCAGCTGTGCCTCTAGATCACGCCGCGCCTTCTCCAGCGACGCAATATCCACACTCGTTGCACCGAAGAGATCAGACCCTGCCCTCAGTGCACTGGCCGCTGCTCTGCGGTTTGCCAGCTGCTCTTCGATCTTCGCCCGTTCCGCCGCGTAGAACCGTTCAACTTCCGCCTTTGCCGCTTCACTGTCGCCGACGAGATCGAGCTCACGTTCTTTCTGTCTCTCCAGATCCTCGAGGCGGCGATCCGACGTCCTCGTGGCGGCGTCGACTGCAATCTGCTCGAAGACCTCGTACGTACGGCGCTCGATTTTCAACTGACGAGCAAGCGCATTCTCCAGTATTCTGTTTTCGCGTTCCTGCCGCGCTTTGAGGATTTCAATGCGTTTCTCGTCCTCCGCGCGCACGAATTCGGTCTTGCGTTCTTCCGATTCACGCGCGAGATCTTCTACTGCCTCTGCTGTGCGCTCAGCGTATTCTACCTCAATCCGGGTCCGTTCTTCCTGGTATGCAGCGATGAGAGCGGCCTTCTGCGCTTCAGAGTACTCTTCCTTCGCCTGTACGGCTGCGATTTTTTCGTCGACGGAATCGAGTGCACTGCGCTGTTCCTCCTCGAGTGCCCGTGTTGCGATCTCCATGGCTTTTGCATGTCGTTCGCGTTCGAGATCCAGCCAGGCAGCCATGCGCTCGGTCGACGAAAGCAGCATGTTGTCAGTGACGGTCTCCTGGGCACGAATGGTTTCGTCCAGCTCGCGTTCGCTCGCGCGCTGCGCTGCCGCAAAGCGCCTCTCGGCAAGGCGTTCTTCGCTTTCGGCGAGAAGCTTCTCCACCTCAACGCGTATCTTCCGTATTTTCTCTCCCGCCGTTGGGTCGAGCGTTGGCGTGACAGGGAGCTTCGCGGTCGGCTGCGTCGGAGAACCGCCACCGCCACCGCTTTCCGGTTCAGGGACGTCGAGCTTCACCGCATCGTTCCACCCCTCGTCGAAGGCCGTGCCAATCTTTTCGCCGGCGGAGGAAAATACCTCCCCGAGTTCACCAAAATCGCCGGTGGCAATCCCCATGATGATGTCTTTGAGACTCATACGGCTGAGGGCGCCGAATACATCGATGATAACATCCTTGATAGCCCGCAACGCGAAGATGCTTCCGCGGATCGTCCCCTTGACCGTCAGCAGCGCCCGCTGGACGAAACCGATTGCCTTGTTGAAAATATCCATAGCAGCGCCCGCGCCGGCAGCGGCTTCTCCGCTTGCAAAAAAGGCAGAGACGACGTCCCATATCGGTTCGAGAATGGCCATGATGAGTTCGAACGCGATCTGCCACGGAGTGATGAAATATTCATAGAGCAACTTGCCGACTTCCCAGAGAACCTCGCCTACCATTTTGATCACTTCCCAGATCTTCTCGAACGCGGGCGCCACGAATTCGATGAAAGAGTCTACGGCATTGCGAACAGGCTCGACGTTGTCATAGATCAGGTACAATGCTGCGGCCACCGCTGCGATTGCTGCGACGACGATACCGACGGGCCCGGTGATCGCTGTCCACATTGCGCTAAATGAGAACGTGACGGCGCCTGTCGCAGCATTCGTCGTGAACAGAGATGGTACGAGGGTAGAGAGCAGTGACGTCGCGAATTTACTGACATTGCCGACGGCGCTTGGCGGAATAATATTCTTCAGGCCGGCCAGAGCAGTGAGCTGTGGCCCTACTTGCGTGAGCGTGATCATCGCGGCCGAGATTGATGATCCAAATGCGTTGAACACGGTGATCGCCTTGTCCTCGATCCAGGCCATCGCACGATCAATCTTCCCCTGGGCGTTGTCCATGTTCTGCGCGGCCTGTTCGAACGCGGATCCCAATCCCTCCTGCCCTTGCTGGATTCCCTCATAGAATTCATAATACGCTGGGAGATTGTCAAGCAGGACGCCGGCAGCGTTCGCATTTTCCTGGCCAAAGATGGTCATGAGCGCCGCGTTGCGCTCGGCATCGGTATTGAGACTCTCAAGTCCTGCGCGCAGTTTCTCAAGCGCAACCTCCGGTCCCTCCGTTGTGAGCAGACGGCCGAGTTCTTCAGTACTGGTGCCCATCTTCTGCATCGCTTCCGCTGCCGGACCGGATGCTTTCTGTATCAGTCCGAGTACGTTCCGCAGTGCGACCCCTGCTTCGGATCCGAGCTTGCCGCCCTTCGCGAGGACCTGTATCAATGCGTTGGTCTGCTCGAAAGAAACGTTCGCACCTTTTGCCGCAACTCCCGCCTGCAGGATCGCCTGGGTCACCTG
>JAVVFP010000418.1:0-3327 GCA_032250495.1 Bacteroidota bacterium
CGGCTGCGGGAAGTCGACCTTCCTCCGTACGCTCAACCGGATGAACGACCTGATCAACGGCGTGCGCATCAGCGGCTCGGTGCGTATCGACGGGGAGGACATCTATGCCCGTGGTGTCGACGTGGTACGGCTGCGACGACGTATCGGTATGATATTCCAGAAGTCGAATCCCTTTCCCAAGTCCATTTTTGACAATGTCGCCTACGGCCCGCGGATCAACGGAATCGCCTCCCGGCACGACATCGATGGCATTGTCGAGCGCAGCCTTCGTCAGGCCGCGCTCTGGGACGAAGTCAAGGACCGGCTCCGGCAGTCCGCTCTCGATCTCTCCGGAGGACAGCAGCAGCGTCTCTGCATTGCCCGTTCGCTGGCGGTCAATCCCGGCACGCTGCTCATGGACGAGCCGGCCAGTGCTCTCGATCCCATCGCAACGGCGAAAATCGAAGAACTGATTTTTGAACTGAAATCACAGTACACGATATTAATTGTCACCCACAATCTCCAGCAGGCGGCGCGCGTGAGCGATCATACGGCCTTTTTCTACCTCGGCGAACTGGTGGAGTACGGTAAGACGCAGCGGCTTTTCACGAATCCCGCCGAGCGTCGCACCGAGGACTATGTCACAGGAAAATTCGGATGAGTACGACAGGGCATGATATGAATGAACATATACTGAAACGTTTCGACGAGGAGCTGGAAAAGCTCTCGAAACGCATACGAAAAATGGCAGCGCTCGTTGAACAGCAGGTGAACGACGCCGTGAAGGCCCTGCGCGAGGGTGACACCGGGCTTGCAGCGCAGGTGATTGACGGCGACGACAAGGTCGACCTCTACGACACAAAGATAGAAAAGCACTGCATGCGCCTCCTCGCGTTGCAGCAGCCGGTCGCGGTGGACCTGCGCACGGTGCTCTCGGCGCTCTCGGTCAATCGCAACCTCGAACGCATGGGCGACGCCGCGGTCAACATCGCCGAGCGTATCGAGGTGCTCGCGCCGCACGCGGACCTCGTGACACGCACGCGCGTGCTGGAGATGGGAGACGTGGCGGCGGAGATGATACGGGACACCATCGAGGCCTTCGTCGACATCGACGTGGCCAGGGCACGGAGCGTCGCGATCAGGGACAACATCATCGACGAGTATGACGCGCAGAATTTCGACGTGCTCATCGGACTGATGAAGGAATCCCCGGAGAACGTCGAAGCGGCGAGCCACCTGCTCATCGTTTCCCGAAATCTCGAGCGCATCGCAGACGAGGCGACAAATATCGCGGAAGAAGCCGTCTTCGTTGCAGATGCGAAAATCGTCAAGCACAAGGGATTTGGCAAAGACTCGGATGCCTGACACCGCAGGAATGCCGGGAATGCAGCAGTACTGGACGCGCGGGGGCACGGGAGGCAGAACGGGGCGGGGGAGAGATGCGCGTATGCGACTGGGACACCGCGACGGGACCATCGCACATCTCACGTGCACAAAACGCGCTGATTTCGCGGATTAACATCCTTCGAACATCTATACAAAATCGAAACGACGGCCTAACTGTTTCATAACAATTGGCCGATAAATTGCATTATCTGTGTGATACTGCTCATATCACACGCCAGGACATAACCATCGAGGAATCTGAAATGAAAACTGTGCGTACTGCCGTACTGTTCACACTGCTTGCTCTCCTGTATGTCACCGCCGCTGACGCCCAGGGCACGGACGCGAAGACGCAGGACAAGGCCGCCGCCGGAGCCGTTGGTCCCGTCAAGTTCAGCGGCCTGATGTTCGGAGATATTTATTACTACATGGA
The DNA here is from genome assembly GCA_032250495.1 of Bacteroidota bacterium. Taxonomy (GTDB): domain Bacteria; phylum Bacteroidota; class Ignavibacteria; order SZUA-365; family SZUA-365; genus BM516. Next base: position 1,799 of record JAVVFP010000418.1, read on the forward strand.
CGCCATGGACGAGGCGGACAAGGATATGAACGGTGTGCAGTTTCGTCGCATTTACTTCACGACCGACTACGCGATCAACGCGACCTTTTCGACGCGTTTCCGGCTCGAGGCGGACCAGTCCGCGAAGGCTTCCAACGGCAAGATAAGTGTGTTTGTCAAGGACGCATTTTTGAAATGGAAGGGCGTGTTCGCGGGCTCGGATCTCGTCCTTGGCATGTCTCCCACACCCGCCTTCAATGTCTCGGAGGACGCGTGGGGGTACCGCGCCCTCGAGAAAACAATCATGGATCTGAACGGAATAGTCTCCTCGCGTGACCTCGGTATCGATCTCAAGGGCAAGGTGGATGAGAGCGGAATGGTCCGCTACTGGCTCAAGCTCGGCAACAACTCCGGCAACACGCCGGAGACCGATAAGTACAAGCGGTATTACGGCATGCTGCAGTTCAAACCGACCGATGCGTTCCAGTTCACCCTGTACGCCGATTATGCCTCGAATCCCCAGGTGTCGGATTCGGTGTCCGGGACGATGAAGGACAATGGCGCGCTGGTGACGGCGGGTTTCGTGAACTACCAGGTCGAAAACAGTTTCTCCATCGGTGTCGAAGGCTTTTACAAGAGCCACGCCAACAATTATTATGCCACCGCCGGGGATGAATTGTCCGCGCAGGCCGGCTTCGGCATCTCGGCCTTCGCATGGGTCGCGCTGTCCGACGAAATCCGCCTTGTCGGCCGCTACGACAGTTATGATCCGAACAGCGACGGCGAACGCGGTGACGATGTGCGTTCCCTGCTCATCGCCGCGCTCGACTACCGCGTCGCTTCCAACGTCAGTTTCATGCCCGGCGTGGAGATGCTCAGCCGTGAGGGCATGGACGACAGCGACGTCATTCCCCGCGTGACCTTCCTGTGGAATTTCTGATAACGATGCAGATACGATGACGAACACAATTCACACACACGAACGGAGATATTCATGAAAGGCAAATTCATCGCTGCCGCGCTCATCCTGGGGACGCTGCTCTCGCTCGGAACGCAGGCGCAGGCACAGGTCAAGCTCAACGGAGCCGGCGCGACCTTCCCATACATCATTTATTCGAAGTGGTTCGATCTCTACCACAAGAAGACCGGGATTCAGTTCAACTACCAGGCCATCGGCAGCGGCGGCGGGATTCGCCAGGTTACCGAGGGCACGGTTGATTTCGGCGCTTCCGACGCATTTCTCAGCGATAAACAGCTCCGCGACATCAAGAAAAAGCGGGGGTCCGCGGTGCTGCACATTCCCACCGTCATGGGCGCGGTCGTGGTTTCCTACAACCTTCCGTCCGTCGGGGATGGACTGAAGCTCACGCCCGACGTGCTGGCAGATATCTTTCTCGGAAAGATCAAGATGTGGAATGACAAGCGCATCGCGAGCATCAACAAGGGGAAGAAGCTGCCCTCGCGCGCCATCCTCGTCGTGCACCGCTCCGACGGCAGCGGCACCACGAATATTTTCACCGACTACCTGAGCAAGGTCAGCGGATCGTGGA
>JAVVFP010000419.1:0-3300 GCA_032250495.1 Bacteroidota bacterium
CCGGGGCAGAGAGGAAAGGCAGCGACTCGCATCCGTCGCGTCCGTCCAAAGCGCCGCCGCTGGCACTTTCGTCCGGAAGCTCTTCGTCCGCGCGGATGCTGTTCTCGGCCCAGATGGCCATACCGCCCGCGTCGCTGTCCGCCGCGGTCACGAGCAACGTCGCGGGATGCCGTTCGATATAGTCCACCGCGTGCGCGATGGCCCTGTCTGCGCGGCGCAGCGCTTCGATGGAGCCGGAGGCGTTATTTTTGTTCGCGAAATTGTCGCTTCCCTCCTCTTCGACGACGAGAAAGAAGGACTTCCCCTTGTTCTCCAGGATGGCGAGTGCGGCCGCGGTCATTTCGGCAACCGACGGCGCCTCGGAAAAATACTGGGGAAGTCCGGCATCGGCGAGGTCCTCCTCGCTGCGGTCATTGAACGTATGTTTTGCCGCGAAAACGCCGAACACCTTCTCCGTCGACGACGGCAGCGCCTGGAGTTCGTCGCGCGTGTACACGACGGCGTACCCGAGTTTCCGGGCGCGCTCGATCATGTTGCGTCCGTCCTGTCGTCGTCCCTCTTCCCCGTGGCGGCCGACCGTCCCTTCGGGAAGGAGGTATATCTCGCCGCCGCCGAGAATGATGTCCGCCCCGCTTTCGACGATTTGCGCGGAGATGGAGTCCATCGCATAGCGCGAAAAGGCGCTCGCGAGAAACACACCGGTTCCCGGCTCGCAGAGATGTCCGCTGTTGATAACGCCGACGGGCATGCCCGCGTCCATGGCTTCCTGCATGATGCTGACATTCGTCCCGGAGAGAGCTGTCACAGGTTTGGTGGGCACGCTGCCGTAGGTGTCGCGGTCGACTTTCACGCCGTAGGCATGCACCGTCGCACCGGCATGGGATGTGGTCGAGGCGGAATTGCGCTGATGACTGCGATACAGGCCCATCTGATCGAGCCGGTCCCAGGCCGTGTAGCCGTCCGGTCCATAATCGAGCAGGCGCAGTGCCGTGTACATGCCGGCGCCGCTGCCGTCCGGGTGGATGAAAATGACGCTGCCGGTCTCTTCCGGCTGCAAGGAACGCTCCTGCGCAATGGCGGTGAAATGTCCACCTGCTGTGAGTAGAATCGCACTGAGGAGGGTGATCAGGGTGGCCGAAGGAGTTCTCATAGGTGATCTGCGATTTTCATTGGACAAAGCACGTTCACACAAATATGCGAATTCTCCATGAGTGTTCTGTTCACATGACGTGAAGGAACTGCGAGTGCATTCTCGGCACGGCTCCCGTGCCCGCTCTTCATGTCATCACTTTTCCTGGCAGGAGGCCCGGCGTCCCCGGGTGGTCTCGTCCTACGAGCAAAACGCGCAGCCGCCTGCACCCCGTGGAATGGTATTGCCCCGTGACGTGTTGATATGTATGTTACATGTTCCCCTTGGGGATGCAATGGTTTCGACGGGATGTCGGGGTCATGCAAACGCGTTCCGTGCCTGGTGTAAGCACGTTAATCTTGGACCATTTGGTATAATTGCCAACTACGATTACGCACTGGCAGCTTAATTGACTGCCACGTCCCCCGGAGACCCGCCTGTTGGCCAAAGGGTAGGACGACGCCAATAACAGGATAGGCACCTCGAGCGTTCGAGGAGAGGGCCGAAACACTTCTTCGAACTAGCCTTCGTACACGTCCTGTCTGCCGGGCAGTACGCGGGCGAAACCCCAAAAGACAGACTATGAGCGTAGTAAGTTGCAGGTTCTGCATTTCGGACGGGGGTTCGATTCCCCCCATCTCCACCAGCCTCCGCTTCGCGCCGTCAGGCGCGATTCGGAGGCTGTCCGCCGAAGCCTTGGCGAAGGCGGACAGCCAGCAGAGCCGGAGTTAAACATCATTCGTTAGGGAGAACTGAATGTACTTCGTCTATGTCCTTCAATCTGAGAGATTTCCGAAACAACTTTACTACGGCTTTACGACGAATGTCGCCCGCCGTCTACGTGCGCACAACGCAGGGCAGGTACCGAGCACAGTCCGATTGAGACCGTGGAAGTTGCTGACGTATACGGCTTTCCCGGATAAGGGACTCGCACTTCGTTTCGAATCCTACCTCAAATCCGGCTCCGGCCGCGCCTTCATGAAGAAGCACTTCGAGTCCTGACATTTGCGTGCCAGACCTGAGTCCACTGGAATCGACTGCATGTTGAATGGTTTTTGGATGTTTTTTCGACGTTCGTGTCATTCCGATCGCATTTTTTTTGGTCAGGCAGCTGCCCCTGAATGTTGGCGGCCCATTGACTCTGTTCGTAACTTATCCGCCTCGCGAGTGTTTTTTTGATGATACCAACCAAGGGATGCAGCAACATGCACCGGATCTGTCTTCTTCTGCTGATACTTGTTCTCGGTCCGACCGCTGGGATCGCGCAGGACTTCTGGGATGCTCTTGGAGGCCCTCCATCGAGAACGCTACCACATAATGTGTGGGAACTGGTGCTGCGCGGAGGGGACACTGTGTACGCGTGTGTGGAGGACGGATTTGCCGTCTCTTTCGACGGCGGACGCGGCTGGCAGCGGCGAACGATCGGACTCCCACCCCACGTGGATGGTATGGCCGTGGATAGTGCCGGGACGATTCTCGCGATCTCCCGCTCGCACGGGGTGTTTCGCAGCAGCGATGCCGGGATGAGCTGGCTCGAGGTGACTGGCGGCGTGCCGGCACCTTCGACGAAATACAGCGGCTACGATCTCTTCGATGTCTGCTACAGTAATGTGGACGATGCCTGGTACATTCCTTCGGTACACAGCACCGTTCTCCGACTGCCGGGTGACGGTGACAGATGGGAGTCCCTCGCAGTGGATACGGCAGATGCGCGACTACGGTCCATCGTCCCAGCGCGAAACGGCAACATCGTCGCGTGCGGAGACAACGGCATCTACACTTGGAAGCGAGCGCAATCCGTATGGGAACATACCGGTGACAAGGGCGCGTTCCTCTCCCGCGGCGATGCGCGGCTGTATTGCACGGTGAGCTGGGGTGGGTACCTGGTCTCTGATGACGACGGGGAGACCTGGGAGCAGCGAAGCGGCGGCGAGGGACTGGTGCGTTTTCACATTTTCGACCTCGGCGCGGAAGGACTATACCTCGGTGGATCGAACATGCTGCAATATGGCCATGTGTATCACTCGCCCGATAGCGGGAGCACGTGGAACCGGATCGACAATCTGTCAATCTACGCCTATGATCTGAACGCGATCGTGAAGCTGCGCCCTGGCGGAATGCTCGCCGGGATGAACAGAGGTATGATGCTCTCCGAAAGTGGCCACGACTTC
>JAVVFP010000421.1:0-3288 GCA_032250495.1 Bacteroidota bacterium
CAAGATCCATCGGCGTGATCGATGTCGGGTAATTACGCGGTAATGCTACGAAATCAAGCGGATATAGTCAAGCAGAGTTCGACAAGCGCGCCGGCGTCCGAGCGCTGTTGCTTCGCCCCCCGGGGCCTGCTACTTTGCAGTATGCTGATCGTCACGCGCACATTACGCATCCCCGAAGCGGAGCTGGAAGAGAGTTTCATCCGCTCCTCCGGTCCCGGGGGACAGAATGTGAACAAGGTCGCCACCGCGGTGCAGCTGCGCTTCGACGTGCGGCGATCCCCTTTCCTGACCGAGGATCTCCGCGCGCGTCTTCTCACGCAGGAGAAAAACCGCATCACCGAGGACGGCGTGCTCATCATCGAGGCCCGCCGCTACCGTTCGCAGGAGCGTAACCGCCAGGACGCCCGTGAGCGGCTGGCGAAGGTGATCCGCAAGGCGGCCATCCCGCCCAAACCCCGCAAGCGCACGCGTCCCACCCGCGCCTCCAACCTCAAGCGCCTCGAGGACAAAAAGCGCCGCGGCGAACGCAAACGTCAGCGCCGGGAACGCGGATAATCTGGAACACGGATGAAGAGGAACACGGATGAAGAGGAACACGGATAAGACGGATCGGACGGATGAATACGGATGATTTTTTCAGGCGCGGCCGCTTCGCTTTCGATCGTTGGTGAAGTACCTTCTCTGGATCTCGGGGTGCTTGCCGAAATTGAGCAGGAGGCCGACCTCGTAGCGCGTCGCCCGCAGATAGTTCGTGAGTTGTGCGGCGTGTTCTGGGCGGAGGCCCTCGGAAGCCTTCAGCTCGACGATCACACAATTCTCCACGAGCAGGTCCGCCCTGTACGTTCCCACCAGCACCCCCTCATAGAACACCTCGATTTTCACCTGCTGATCAACGCGCATTCCTGACGCCTCCAACGCCAGCATTAACGCATTCTCATACACACCCTCCAGGAAGCCATATCCGAGTGTGTTATATACGTCATAGAATGCCCTTATAATCCTCTGTGTAATCTCCCCATGCAGCATCCATCACCTCCCTGATGTTATCCCCGAAATAATCGCTTCCATGATCAACAGAAACAAGGCACAATTCCAATCTCCTCCTCCCCAAAAAAGTCATCCGTATTCATCCGTCCGATCCGTCAAATCCGTGTTCCTCTTCATCCGTGTTCCTCTTCATCCGTCCCATCCGTCAAATCCGTGTTCCTCTTCATCCGTGTTCCTCTTCATCCGTCCCATCCGTCCAATCCGTGTTCCTCTTCATCCGTGTTCCTCCCCTACACCAGGAGCGCGCCTTCGAGGCGAAGGAGTTTCTTTTTGCGTTCGATGCCGCCGGCATAGCCGACGAGTGCGCCGTCCTCGCCGATGACGCGGTGACAGGGAATGACGATGGAGATGGGATTGCGTCCGACGGCCTGTCCCACCGCCCGGGAGGCGTCGGGATTGCCGATATAGTCCGCGATGGCGCGGTAACTGCTGGTACTGCCATAGGAAATCGAGCGCAGTGCGGTCCATACCTGCAGCTGGAATTCCGTTCCGAACAGGTGCGTCTTGACGCGGAACTTCTTCACGCGTCCCGCGAAGTAGCGCACGAGCTGATCGTGCACGCTGGCGTGCTCCCCCTTTTCTGTCTGCACCTCGAAATGCTTCAGGTAGCGTCCGAGATAGGCGTAGAGGTCCTCCCGGTAGCCCTTGCGCTCGAAACCGAGATAGCATACGGCGCCGTCACAGCTGGCGATATGCAGATTTCCCAGGGGCGAAGGGAGATGAGAAAGGACGATGACGGCGGGTTTGCGCAGCGAAGCATGAGCCATGGACCATCCCCGTATGTCGAAGGATAATGGGTTACGGGAATGTACGGTGTGCGGGAGAAAAAGGAAAGCGTCCCGCCCCGGAAAACCGGTGCGGGACGCTTTGCGCTGCCTTTCGAGGGAAATTATTCTCCTGCGGCCTCACCGGAGGCGGCGTCCACCTTCTCTTCCGGGTAGAGCACGACCTGCAGATAATTGTCCATATTGAGATATTTCTTCGCAGCCTGCATGAGCATGTCCGCGTCCAACGCCTTGATCATGTCGTCGTACTGCATCCATCGGTTCAGCGGCTCGTTGTACATGATCGCGCCCTGCAGCTGTCCCATCCACCAGCTGTTCTCCTTGAGATTGGTCTCGCGCTCGCGGCGCTGCATCTCCTTGATCTTGTCGATGGTCTCCTGGGCGACGGGCTCGCTGCGCACGCTGTTGAGCACGCTGAACAGTTCGCCGGTCAGTTCATCGACGCGTTCGGGCTTCGTGCCGAAGTTGATGAGCAGCATATAGTCCTGCTCGGGATACTTGTCCACGTTCAGGTTGACGCCGACGCCGTAGGTGCCGCCCTTCTCCTCGCGAATCTCTTCGCGCAGGCGGATGGTGAGCAGTTCCTCGAGCGAGGAAATGGCGTAATTGTTTTCATAGCTCCACTCGTGGTCGCCGGTGAAAATCACGGCGACGAGGGACTTGTCCTCTATCCCCTTGTGCACTTCCTTCTTGATCACGCCTTTCGGGGGACGGACGCCGGGATCTTTCCAGCTCTCCTTGCGATTGGTGACCGGGAGCGCGCCCAGCCAGGTCTCGACCATCGGCTTGAGCTCTTCCGGACTGAAATTCCCGACGAAGAAGAAGGTGAAATCGCTGGCATCCCGGAAGCGCTCGGTGTAGAAATTGAAGGCCGTCTCGAGATCCATTTCTCCGAGCCATTCCTCGTTCATCGGACGGTTGCGGGGATGATAATTCGACAGCGCCGCACGCAGCGTATCACCGAATACGCTCTCGGGCTGATTGCGGGCATTGGCGAGGTAACCTTCCATGCGCGTCTTGAAACTTTCGAAGGCGGTGGTGTCCTTGCGCGGCTCGTGGAAGTACATGTATACCAGCTGCAACGCGGTCTCCAGGTCCTTCGGCGCAGCGCTGCCGGTGAAGCCTTCATACTCGCCGTTGATGAAGGGATTGACGCTGGCAACCTTGCCGGTCAGCGCCTTGCGGAGCTTGATGGCGTCGAAATCGCCGACGCCGCCCATGTTCACGATGTTCGCGGCCATGGTACCGCTGGGAATATCCTCATCGCTGACATGACCGAGTCCACCCGGACTCACGGCGCCGAAGAGAATTTCGTCCGCTTTGAAATCGGTGGGCTTGAGGAGGATGCGCACGCCGTTGCCGAGCGTCCACTCGGTCACGCCGACATCGTCATGCATTTTCTCGGCCGTGACCTTCGCACCCGCGGCGGGAACCTCGGTCAGTGGCTTGTTCGCCA
>JAVVFP010000420.1:0-3288 GCA_032250495.1 Bacteroidota bacterium
CGGAAGCGGATGCGGTACCAGGCGAAGCCGTCGGTGAGGGGGAAGCCGTGCTGCTCCCACGCACCGGGGACGGGAATGAAATTCCATTCCACCTGCTCGTCGATGTATTTCGAACGCCACACATCATCGTCCCCCGGTCGGAAGGCGGCGAGACCGCGCAGGTCGATGGACGTGCTGTCCTGCGCGTGCATGCAGGTCAGCGTGAGCGGGAAGAGGAGAAGGAGGAGGAGGAGGAGGCGTTTCACGGTCACCACCGCTCGAGCATGGCGCGCAGGAGGCGGGCGAAGTCGTCGGCGACCCGCGTGGCGACGGCGGTGACTTCGGCATGACTGACTTCCTGCGCCACGGTCAGCGCTTTGTTCGTTATGCAGGAGAGTCCGAGCACATCCATGCCGAGCAGGCGTGCGGCGAGGATTTCCGGCAGCGTCGACATGCCGACGGCATCTGCACCGGCGAGACGGAAAAAGGCGATTTCCGCCCGGGTCTCATAGGTGGGCCCCGAACAGAAGCCGTAGCTTCCTTCGCGCAGCCGGACGCCGGCATCGGCGGCGGCGGCACGGCCGGTCTCCAGCAACTGCGGCGCGATGAGCGGTCGGGGCGGTGTGCCGCCCGCCGAGAGATACTGTTCGAGGGGAAGTCCCATACCGCTGGTGGCGGGCAGGGAGAGCACATCGGTGATCAGCATGAAATCACCGGCCGCGAAGGTGGGATGCAGGCCCCCGGCGGCGTTCGTGACGAGGAGCTTTTTCGCGCCGAGAGCGGCGGCGATGCGTACCGGCAGTGTCACCTGCGCGGCGCTGTATCCCTCGTACCCGTGCACGCGGCCCTGGAAGAGGAGCAGGCGCTGCGTGGCGCACGTGCACAGATGCAGCGCGCCGCTGTGACCGCGCACGGTGGATACGGGGTAACCGGGGAGTTCCGCGGTGGACATACTGCGCGGACAGGGGAGCGTATCGCTGAACGATCCCAGGCCGCTGCCGAGAATGACGGCACCGTCGACGCTGCCGCCGGTGAAATCCCGCAGCGCGCGGAGGAGGTCCCCTTGAACGGCGTCGGTGATATGGGAGCGCGTTTCCATCAGAAGCCCGTCAGTATTCCCGCGATGGTCGCGGTCATCATCGTCGCGAGCGTTCCGCCGAGCAGGGCACGCAGTCCGAGACGAGAGATGTCCTGCCGCCGTTCGGGCGCCAGCGGACCGAGGCCGCCCATCAGTATGGCGATGGATGAGAAATTGGCGAAGCCGCAGAGGGCGAAAGCCGTCATGGTGACGGCCTTGTCCGAGAACAGGCTGCCCGCCTTGAGCATTTCGGACATTTCGAGATAGGCCACGAATTCGTTGAGCACCAGTTTGCTGCCCATGAGACTGCCGACCTGGAAGGCTTCTTCCCACGGGATGCCGATGGCGAAGGCGGCGAACTGCAGGATCAGGCCGAACAGCAGTTCGAGGCTGAGGGGCTTGCCGAAGGTTGCGGTCAGGAAGGTGTTGATATCCCCGATGCGGCCCGCCTGTCCGAGAACGAAATTCGCGAGTGCGATCAGGGCGATGAATGCCAGGAGCATGGCGGCGATGTTGAGCGCGAGCTTGAGGCCGTCGGATGCGCCGGCGGCGGCGGCGTCGATCACGTTCGCGGCGTTTTTCTCCCGGGGAATATGCACGCGTCCCAGCGTGTGCGGCAGGCCGGTTTCGGGGATCAGTATTTTGCTGATCACCATCCCCGCCGGAGCGGCCATGATGCTCGCCCCCAGCAGCTGGCCGGCGAAGCGCACCTGCGCCTCTCCGATGGCGATATCGTGCAGCTCGGCGTAGGACAGTCCGAGCATCTGCACGTAGGCGGCCATGACGCCGCCCGCGATGGTCGCCAGTCCCCCGACCATGACCGTCAGCAGTTCGGACTCGGTCAGATCCTTGAGAAAGGGACGAATCATCAGCGGGGCTTCCGTCTGCCCGACGAAAATGTTCGCGGTGTTGGAGAGGGATTCGGCCCCGCTCGTGCCGAGCAGTTTGACCATGATCCAGGCCATGCCCTGCACCACTTTCTGCATGATGCCGAGATAATAGAGCACGGACATGAGAGAGGCGAAGAAAATGATGGTCGGCAGCACCTGGAACGCGAAGAAAAAACCGAGCGAGGCCGGCTGTCCGGGACTGAGCGCGAGATCCCCGAAAATGAACATCGCTCCCTCGGTGGTGAAGGCGAGCAGCTTGACGAAGGCGCGGCTGATGAAATCGAACAGCAGTTTCGGCCAGCCCAGCGGCGCCCAGAACGCGCCGAGCGCAGTGCCCTTGAGCACGAGCACGCCGAAAATGAGCTGGACCGTCAATCCTTTCGCGACCAGGGACCAGCGAACCCTGCTCCTGCTGCGCGAAAACAGCAGGGCGATGCCGAGGATGAACACTATCCCCAGGACGCCGCGGCCGATGCTTTCCATCATCCTGCTTTTGTCACCTCCTCGAGGTTGGTCGTAAAGCAGTTGCGGCAGCGCGCCTCGTAGCTGTCAGCTGCGCCGACGAGCACGCGCGCCGCATCGCGCGTTACGCGCTGCGTCCTGTTCGCCGGATTGCCGCACACCATGCAGATGGCCAGCGTCTTGGTGATGTATTCCGCCACGGCGAGGAGCTGGGGCATGGGTTCGAAGGGCTTGCCGAGGTAATCCTGGTCGAGTCCCGCGATGATGACCCGGTGGCCGTCATTGGCGAGGCGCTCGCAGACGTCGACCAGGTCGAGGTCGAAAAACTGTACTTCGTCGATACCGACGACGTCCACCGCACCGATGTTTTCGAGTATTTCCGTCGCGTTGCGCACGCGTATGGAGGGGAGCGAGACGCCGCTGTGCGAGACGATACGGTCCTCCGCGTAGCGGTTGTCGATTTCCGGTTTGAAGATGGCGACACGTTGGCGCGCGATCTGCGCGCGGCGGAGACGGCGTATCAGTTCCTCGGTTTTACCGCTGAACATGCTGCCGCAGACCACTTCGATCCACCCGGTGTCGCGCGGGAGGCTCTTGACGGGAATGGAGTCGACCATAGGGGATTCAAGGGTGAAACGGTGAAAAAACCGGCGGTCAGGCCGCCACAGCAGGAAAAGTACGTGGATTTTTTCAGCAAATGAAATATGCCCGCGACGCCGGGCGCGGGGAGCTGCCGTCCCCGCCGGAAGAGGAAATACCCGCGGTCACTTGACGCGTACGTCAAACATTATGATATTTCGCAATACACGATTCATGCGTCGCCAATACTTGCGATATCCAACACTCATACTTTTCGTCGCCGTGCTCGCGTTTCCGCTC
>JAVVFP010000422.1:0-3264 GCA_032250495.1 Bacteroidota bacterium
CCTGACGCGCTGCGCGCCCAGGAGATGATGAAGCAGCTCTGATCCCGGACCGGGGACGTGGCGCATTACTGCATATTTCGCACAGATCGCATCGGCGACCTCATATTGACGCTGCCCATGGCGGAGGCCATACGACGGCATGATGCCGATGCGCACGTCACCTTCGTCGTGCAGGAATATACGCGCAGTCTCGCTGCGCTCTGTCCCTTTGTCGACGATGTCATCCCCATACCGTCCCGTGATCTTCCCGGCGGCATCGGCGCCTTTTCCCGCTTCCTGCAGGAGAAGGATTTCGATGCCGCCTTTTTTGCTTTCCCGCGACCCCGCCTCGCCATCGCCGCCTGGCGCGCGGGCATACGCCTGCGTGCAGGCATCGCGTACCGGTGGTATTCCTTTCTGTTTACCCATCGAAGGAAGGAGCATCGCAACCCTTCCCGTTTCCATGAGCGCGATTATAACCTCCGTCTGCTCGAGAGCGCGGGAATGCGCATTGACGGCGGTCTGCTTCCACGCCTGCGGATCAGCGAAGCCATGCGCGCAGAGGCCCGGACGATACTTGCCGCGAGCACGCTCGATCCCTCCCGTCCTTTCGTTGTCCTGCATCCTGGCAGCGGCGGATCTGCGCGGGACTGGTCGCCGGACCGCTTCGGCAGTCTCGCAGCACGACTCGGAGACCAGGGCGGCATGCAGGTGCTCGTAACCGGCAGCGAGGAAGAACTCTCCCTGGTCGGGATGGTCCGGGACGGCGGCGGCGAGAACGCGCATGTCCTTGACGCCCCCGTCTCGCTGTTGCAGCTCGCAGCCATACTCGCCGAGGCACGTCTCTGCGTCGCGAATTCCACGGGTCCGCTGCACCTGGCGGCCGCGGTGAACACTCCGGTTGTCGGGTTGTATCCCTTTCAGCGCGTCCTGCATCCCCGCCGTTGGGGACCGCTCGGCGACGCCGTGCGCGTGCTCATGCCGCCCGCGGAAGGGGACTGTGCCGATTGCGCGGCCGAACGCTGTCCCAGGCACGATGACATGGGACGGATCACGGTCGCGGCGGTGCACGCCGAAGTGACCGCGCTGCTTGAAACTGTGGCCTGAGGTACACGCACCTGCCACAGGGGCGGCGACCAGGCCGGGCCCCCGGTGGCGGCCCCCCAGGGGGGCGGCTGAAGGTCTTGCCTCTCTCTGCGGAAATCGCCACTATACCAGAACAGGTCACACACCGGGAACCATGCCAGAGAGGAGGTGGTATAATGGGCAGCAACAGGAGTATCATCATGAAACTGCTCGTTTATACATCGCTGGTCGTTTTACAGTTCACGCTCATTTTCCCTTCACTCATGGCACAAAAAACGGGGAAGGGAGATGCGCCGTCGACGCCATTTCGTCAGATCGAACAGAGCGCCTTTACCGTGGGCGAGGAACTGATATTCGACGTCAATTACGGCTTTGTCACCGCCGGACAGGCAAGAATGGCCATCCCGCGTTACTCCTGGCAAAAAGGGCGCAAATGCTACCACGTGCAATTCCTCGTCAAGTCCACCTCGTTCTTCGATGCCCTCTACCAGGTGCGCGACCGGTATGAATCGCATATTGACGCGGAGGGACTGTTCCCGTGGAAATTCATCCAGAGAATACGCGAGGGCGGGTACAAACGGGATTTCAGCGCGCGCTTTGATCCTGCGCGGGAAATCGCCTACACAACGGAAGGGAATTATCCCGTTCCCGCCTTCACCCAGGATGTGCTTTCCGCCTTCTACTACATGCGAACCTACGATTACAGCGGTATGCGGCGAGGCGAGACCGTGGAACTGAAGAATTTCTATAAGGACTCCACCTACACGCTGCGTGTCGTTTTTCATGGCAGGGAAGTCGTGGAAGTGGCAGCCGGGACCTTTCGCACCATCATTCTCGAACCGGTGATGGAGGAAGGCGGACTCTTCAAGGCTTCCGGACGCATCCTGGTCTGGCTCACTGACGACGAACGGAAAATTCCCGTGCAGGTCGACGCGGAGATTCCCATAGGGTCGATCACGTCCGAACTGACCGAGTACAAAGGGGTACGCGGGCGCATAACCGCACGTATCGAATAAACGCCGCCGCAGGGCTGCGCGAAAGATCACGGCGCGCCGCTTCCTCACCGAGGACGGCGCGTCGCCCATTTTCCGCCCGGCGAACGGACCAGGTCCATGCACGGAGACCGACTTTTTTGTACCTTGTGCTGTCGGATCACAGGATCCCCTTCCTCATACCTGACGAGTAAACCATGTTCCCCCAGCTGAATTTTGACGACATACGGACGCAGTCTGTACGGGAGCGCAGTAACAAGGTAAACCTGCAGGACTGTGCGCGACCTTTCAACGGACGTGATGATTTCGGAGCATTTCTCGAAAGTCTGCCCAATATCCTCAAGGCCCGCGAACTGCGTGAATTCGCGGCGACGATGGCCGGGGCCCGGCGCGCAGGGCAGCCCGTCATACTCATGATGGGGGCGCATGTGATCAAGGTGGGACTCGCCCCCATCGTCATCGACCTGATGGAACGCGGGGTGCTCACCCATGTCGCACTCAACAGCGCCGGCGCCATTCATGACTCGGAGTCCGCGCTGTTCGGCGTCACCAGCGAGGATGTCGCCGCGAATCTCCAGGACGGCAGCTTCGGCATGTGGAAGGAGACGGGGGATTTCATCAACGGCAGTCTGCGGGATTCTGTCGACGCACGGCCCTGTGGCTTCGGCGAGGCCATCGGCCGCGCAATCATCGAGGCCGATGCGCCGCATCTTTCGTACAGCATACTGGCCGCGGGCGTGCGCCTCGGTGTGCCAGTCAGCGTGCACGCGGCGATCGGTACCGACATCGTGCATCAGCAGCCGGGAATGGACGGCGCCGTCACAGGGGAAATGAGTTTCCGTGACTTTCGCGTCCTCGCGCATTCGGTCAGCGACCTGCGCGAAAACAGCGTGGTGATGAACGTGGGGTCGGCGGTCATTCTCCCGGAGGTCTTTCTCAAGGCGCTGACCGTCGTGCGCAACCTCGGCAGCGCGGCCAGGGGCTTTGCCGCAGCGAACTTCGACATGATTCAGCACTACCGCCCGAACATGAACGTCGTCACGCGCCCGACCCTCGGATCGGGACGCGGGTTTGTTTTCACAGGACATCATGAGATCATGCTTCCACTCCTCGCGGCCATGCTGCGCCGCGAGTTGACAGGAGTCGGCGATGCATGAACAGGACCCGCATCCGGGGCTCGATCCCGCTCCGCATCCGACCGGACATC
>JAVVFP010000423.1:0-3257 GCA_032250495.1 Bacteroidota bacterium
GCAGGAAGCTACCACGTCGTGCTGCGCAGCGGCGACCGCGTGCGCACGCGCATGATCACCATACTCCGCTGACCCGCAGTAATGCAGCGAGGGCGCAGACCTGCGCCCTCGCTGCATGAAGAAGCGTTTTCGGGCGGTCAGTCCCGGGGAAGCCGGCGGCGCGCAGGCACGAGTGCGCGAATGGTATCGAGCAGATCCTCCTGTCCGACGGGTTTGAGCAGGTAAGCGTCGCAGCCGGCGTCGAGGCAGCGCGTGCGGTCGTGGGCGAAGCCGTGCGCGGTCACGGCCACGACGGGAAGCGTCGCCAGCCGGCTGTCGGCACGGATTTCCCGCGTGATGTCGAGTCCGCTCTGCTCACCGGAAAGGGAAATATCCATGAACACGAGATCGACATGTTCCCGCTCGAGGACCGCCCACGCCTCCGCGGCGGATTCCGCGAAGCGGAGCTGCACGTGATTCCGCAGCAGCGTGCTCATGTATTCGACGGTCAGCCTTTCGTCCTCCACCAGTAGCACGGTCGGCAGCGCGTCCTGCGCTTCCGCATCCTCACCGCCATCGGCCGCCAGGACAGGCTCCGCGACGATGTCCCTGTCCATAACCCCGAATGTGACCGCAACAGTCGTCCCGCGGTTCTTCTCGCTGCTGATGGAAAGTCCCGCCCCGATCAGCTCGGCGTATTTTTTCACCAGAGACATGCCGAGACCGATGCCTTCGAAGGAACGCGTATACCCGCTCTCCTCCTGCGTGTAGGGTTCAAAGAGCAGCGGCAGATACTCCTCGGAGATGCCGATGCCCGTATCCCGCACCTCGATGCGGACGTGACCTTCCGCCGTCCGCGCGAGGCAGAGCGTCACACCGCCCCGCTGCGTGTACTTGATGGCGTTGTCGATCAGATTCTGCACCGTCTGCGCGATGCAGTATTCGTCCGCGTGCACACGTGTCTCCGCGGTGTCGATGGCGAGTGTCAGCGAGAGGGATTTATCCTCCGCCATCGCCCGGTAGTCCCCGATGATATCGTGAAGCAGCGCGGCGAGGTCGATCTCCTTCGGTTCGAGATGAATATCGCCGACCTGCAGGCGCGAGATGCTCAGAATCATGTCC
Source organism: Bacteroidota bacterium (assembly GCA_032250495.1). GTDB lineage: Bacteria > Bacteroidota > Ignavibacteria > SZUA-365 > SZUA-365 > BM516. Next base: position 1,102 of record JAVVFP010000423.1, read on the forward strand.
ACCGTCCGCTGCAGCCGCTGCGCCCCGCGCTGCACGCTCTGGTAGTAGCCCCGCTCCTCCTCGTCCGCCCTTCCTTCCATCTTCTCCCCTATGAGTCCCGTATACCCGAGAATGATATTGAGGGGTGTGCGCACTTCGTGCGAGATATTGGCGATGAAGGCATCCTTGAGACGGTCGCTGCGTTCGGCGCGCTCCTTCTCGGCGATGATGGCCTGTTCGGCGAACTTGCGATCGGAGATGTCGCGGGCCACGCCCACGTAGGCGACCGGTTTTCCCGACTGGTCTCGAACCACCGACGTCCACAGTTCCACGGGAAATTCCGTGCCGTCCTTTCGGCGGTTGAGAACCTCCCCGTGCCATCCGCCCTCGCGCGTTGAGGGAAAGATGCCCTGTGTCTTTTCCGGCGCGACGTTGGCCGGTCGCAGCACGGAGACGTGACGGCCCAGCACCTCGTCCTCTGCGTACCCGTAGGTCGCGAGGAAGGCGTCGTTGATGAACATGATGCGGTCTTCGCTGTCGGTGATGGAGATGCAGTCGCGCACGGACTTGAGCGTCTGCGCAAGCAGGGTGTTCTCCTCTTCCGCCCTCCGTCGCTCGGTGATGTCCCTGATGGCGGTGACACGCACCGTGCGGTCCCTGTACGCGATGTTTTTCACGCGCACTTCGACGGGGAACGCGCTGCCGTCCTTCCGCATCGCGAGGTGTTCGTACACGGGTTCATGCACCGCCTCCATCTGCTCCCGCACGCGACGCTGCGATTCCGGCGCCACGAAATGCATGACCGGCTTACCGATCACTTCCTCGACGGTGTACCCCAGCATTTCCGCAAGCTGCCGGTTGATGTCGAGAACAACCGCCTTCTCGGTGAAGACGATGCCTTCGAACGCGGCGTCGGTGAGCATGCTGAAGCGCTCCTCGCTTTCCCGCAGCAGGTCGTTCGACCGCAGGAGCATGGCGAGATTTCGATGACCGATGAGGACGATGAACGCGAAGATCCCGACATCGTCCACCACACCGAGCGCAATGGCGTTGAACTCGTTGAGAAGCGCGTCGAGCAGGATGCCGAAGAGGCCGACCACGCTGGCAGCGAGAAGCAGGCGCGCGTACGTGCGCTGGCCCTTCTGTACCTGGTAAACGATGGCGCGGATGGTATAGAGTATGAGTCCGAGCAGTATCGCGACGGCGAGGATGTTGCCTTTCCCCGTAACCGCGTCGAGCCCCATCACCGTTTCTCCCCAGAAAAGCTGCTGCGTTTCCATTCCCCGTACCGTGCCCCATGTCAGTCCGTAAGGCAGCATCCAGTTCGCGACCAGGGCGACGAGAAAGAGAACAAGCATGCCCGCATTGAAAATGCGCGCATGGTAGCCGGTCAGCGCACTGACGAGGAAAATGAACGCGGCACCGGAAAGAACGAGCGCCGTATTGACCATGCGTTCATGAAAAAGCAGTACCCGCAGATCCGTCGCCTGCGTGATCAGGAGTCCGTGCAACACGGCTCCTGAAATGGCTACCGCGAAAAACACGAACCAGATATTGAGGCGACGCTCCAGATCCCTCGAAGCGACGAACAGGCTGAACACGGCGCTGAGCAGGAGCAGACCGATGATGCAGCCTGAAAGAAAAGTGTAAAGGCTCACGGTGACCGTCAGGCGAGTGGGAAAGCTCGTTGACCCATTGTACACAACCACCGGTATATCTCCAAGTCGCGGACAGCGGGAAGAAAAAATTTCGCTGCGAGACAAAAAACTATTGGGGCGGGAACTTCCCGGCAAAACACGGATGTTGCATATCTGTCTAGAATAATGCCACACATATCTATACATTATTGCGGTCCTGATTTTCCGCATCACCATTTTGAGAGGACATGCTATGAGATACATCGCCGCTTTTTTGTTCGCTTTCACCATGACCGCCGGTGCCGGACTCACGGCACAGCAGGCGCGCCTGCAGGTCATTCACAACGCCGCCGATCCCGCCGCCGCATCGGTTGATATCTACCTGAACGGCAGTATTCTCCTTGATGATTTCGCTTTCCGCACCGCCACGCCCTTCGTTGACGTGCCCGCTGGCGTAGCGCTGTCGATCGGCGTCGCCCCGGGCAACAGTACGGGTGCGCAGGACATTATCGCCACCTTCACCCCGACCTTCGATGCAGG
>JAVVFP010000424.1:0-3250 GCA_032250495.1 Bacteroidota bacterium
GCCTGGCGTGGTAACAATCGCTGTTGACGCAATGGGCGGGGATTACGCCCCTCGGAACGTCGTTGAGGGTGCGCTTTCCTGCGCGCGCGATTCTCACTGCGATTTCAACATTCTCCTCGTCGGCAGAGAAAACGACATCAGGGAGCATCTGCCTGCGGACGCTCCGGCACGTATCTCCGTCCTGCACGCCGACGAGGTTGTTGAAATGCATGACTCCGTCGCCGTCGCGTTGAAGCAGAAAAAGCAATCGTCGATGTACCGCGCACTCGAGCTGCATCGCACGGGCGAGGTACACGGCTTCATCAGCGCGGGAAACACAGGCGCTGTCATGGCACTGTCCACACTGCTGCTCGGTCGCCTCCCCGGCGTGGAGCGTCCTTCAATCGGGACCTTCCTGCCGTCGGAAAAAGGTCCCGTGCTGCTGATCGACGCCGGTGCGAACGTCGACTCGAAGCCGTCGCACCTGATGCAGTTCGGCGTGATGGGCAGCATTTACACCGAGCGCATCCTCGGCAGGACCTCCCCGAGGGTGGGGTTACTGAACGTGGGGGAGGAAGAGAAAAAAGGTAACGACGCTTCCATCGCCGCCTGGCCGCTTCTCCGGGAAGCACCGGTCAACTTCGTCGGCAACGTGGAAGGCCGGGACATTCTCAAGGGCACGGTGGACGTGGTCGTCTGTGACGGCTTCACCGGCAATATTATTCTGAAATTCGCTGAATCCTTTCCCGGCTTGCTGAAAAGCAAGTTCTATGACTATGCCGCCCGGGGCTTCCTCCACAAGATATGGGCGGGCCTGATGGGCAAAACGCTCAAGGGCATGATCAGGGACTGGGATTACCAGGAATACGGCGGCGTCCCGCTGCTCGGCGTCCAGGGTGTCAGCATCATCGGACACGGCAGTTCCACCCCCCGCGCCATGCGCAACATGATACTCCGGGCGAAGGAGATGGTGGACAAAGGTGTGAACGACACCATACGGGATGCGATGTCGCCGCATCAATCTTCATCACGATCATCAAACGAAGAATCCGAATGAAAACCGCAGACATCACTGCAGTCGGGCACTATGCCCCGGACCACGTGGTCCCCAACAGCTACTTCGAATCGTACCTCGACACCACCGACGAATGGATTGTGACACGGACGGGCATCCGGGAACGACGTTTCCTCGATGAAGGTGCTACCTCAGACCTGGCCACCGAAGCCGCGAAACGCGCGCTTGAAATGCGTGGCATCGGTCCGGAGGAAATCGACTGCATCATCGTCGCCACTGTTACGCCCGACATGTTCTTTCCCAGCACCGCCGCGCTCGTGCAGCACAAGCTGGGCGCGAAAAACGCATGGGGCTTCGATCTGAGCGGCGCCTGCTCCGGCTTCATCTTCGCGCTGACCACCGGCGCGCAGTTCATCTCGGCCGGGACGCACAAAAAAGTCCTGGTGATCGGGGCGGACAAGATGACCTCCATCATGGACATGAACGATCGCAATACTGCCATCCTCTTCGGTGACGGCGGGGCGGCCGTGCTGCTCGAACCCGCCGAGGATCCGGCCTACGGGGTGATCGACGCGATCAACTTCGTCGACGGTTCCGGCATGGAAGCGCTGCATATGAAAGCGGGCGGCAGCGCGCGTCCCGCGACGAAGGAAACCGTCGAGCAGAAAATGCACTATATCACGCAGGACGGGAAAGCCGTTTTCAAGGTCGCCGTCGTCGGCATGGCCGATGTTTCCCTCGATATCATGAAACGCAACAACCTCACCGCGGAGGACGTGGCCTATCTCGTTCCGCATCAGGCGAACATGCGCATCATCCAGTCCACAGCAGACCGCATGGGACTGAAGATGGAGCAGGTAATGGTCAACATCGACCGCTACGGCAACACCACGGCCGCCACGATTCCGAGCTGTCTCGCCGAGTATTACAACGACGGACGCCTCAAACGCGGCGACAACCTGGTGCTCGCCAGCTTCGGCGCCGGCTACACCTGGGGCGGCATCTACCTCCGCTGGAGCATCTGAGGAGATTGAAATGAAAGCAGCACTTCTCTTTCCCGGACAGGCGTCGCAGTACGTGGGTATGGGCAAGGATCTGTACGAGAACGTCGCGCGCGCACGCGAGCTCTTCGACGCCGCGAACGACATCATGGGCAGTGACCTGAAAACCATCTGCTTCGAGGGTCCCGCGGAGGAACTCAAGCAGACGAAATACACGCAGCCGGCAATCTTCGTCCACAGCGTGGTCATCGCCGAACTCCTCGGCGTGTCGGCTACCGCCGCAGCCGGCCACTCGCTCGGCGAATACAGCGCACTGGTCGCTGCGGGCGCGCTCTCCTTCGATGACGGATTGCGCCTGGTCAAGAAACGCGGAGAGCTCATGCAGGAAGCGGGCACGCGCTCCCCCGGCACCATGGCCGCCGTAATCGGCGCGGAAGCAGACGTCGTCGAAGCAGCCTGCGCAGAGGCCGCGGACAGCGGCATCGTGCAGCCCGCCAATTTCAACTCTCCCGGACAGATTGTCATTTCGGGGAGCGTTGCAGGCGTTGATCGCGCCATGGCCCTGCTCAAGGAACAAGGGGTGCGTATCGTCAAGAAGCTCCCCGTCAGCGGCGCGTTCCACTCCCCGCTCATGCAATATGCACAGGACGAACTCGGCGCCATCCTCGCCCGGACCCCGATCAGCGACGCGCGTTTCCCCGTCTACAGCAATGTCACCGCACTCCCCGTGACCGCGGCGGCCGATATCCGCGACAACCTGCTGCGGCAGGTCACCAGTCCCGTACTCTGGGAAAAGAGCATGCGCAACATGCGCAAGGACGGTGTGGATGAGTTCATCGAGGCGGGACCGGGAAATGTCCTTCAGGGACTACTCAAACGCATCGACAGCGATGCGTCCTGCCGCGCGGTCGGAACCTTCGAAGAACTCGGCGCCGGCACATAAGCACCGAAAGCTGTTATTGTCCCATTCTTGTCATGGATAGAGCATGAGTGAACTCAGAGAGAAAAATGCCATTGTGACCGGCGGTGCCCGCGGCATCGGCCGCGCCATCGTCCGCACCCTCGCAGAACAGGGCGCATCCGTCGCCGTTTTCGACGTGGCCTTCCCCGATGATTTTACATCCTTCGCCGCAGAACTGCGTGAGCGCGGCGTGCGCATCGAGGCCTTCACCGTCGATATCACCGACTCCGCTGCCGTGGACGAAAACTGTGCCAGGGTCGCCGATGACTTCGGCAGCATCGACATTCTCGTCAA
>JAVVFP010000425.1:0-3245 GCA_032250495.1 Bacteroidota bacterium
GATGGTGAAGCGGTATTCGAAAAACCAGTCCCTGCCGAAGAAGGGCGCTTCCACACCGAGCCCGTAGATGAAGCCGTAGTCGAAATCGTCCAGGCCCCGAATCCTGTCCGCATACCTGAACGATATCAGGGCGCCGTCTTCCTCAACGGTACCGTCGAGCTCCACCCTGCCGTTGAGCAGTATCGACAGCGCCCAGCCGCAGTTTCCGTATACCTTGTAATCGCCGAGGTGAAGAAATATGTAGCGAAACACCAGGGGGATTTCGAAGTAGTTGATGTCGTAGAGCGTGAGCGTCTGTACCCCGTCCGCCGGGATGCCGATGTCATGCCTGGATCCTTTCATGACGTACATGAATTCCTGCTGCACGGCGAAGGATTCCGTGATCGGGTAATGCAGCATGAATCCTCCCGCGGCGGCATGCCGCCAGGACGTGCTCACGGTATACCTGTTGTCGACGGGCGTGATGCCATACTGCAGGGACATGCTGTACCCGCCCTTCAAGCCGAAACGGACGCCGGTTTGTGCGGGAAGAGGCGTTGTGGAAAGCAGGAGCAGCAGGCTGAACGCGGCAGCAACAGCGATCATTTATTCGATCCGCGAATATTTCATGTCGACGACGATATCCTGCTTCGGACTCTCGGGCGTAAAGTTGATGGCCATGGTCCTCGTCAGGATCAGGCTGCTCCCGTCGACGTTGTATTGCACCGTATCGTCGATGCCCGCACCGGAGACGGCCAGGTCATTGCCGTCCATGCTCCAGCTTCCGGAAATCGTATCCTGGCTGCTGTCGGTGTATGTCGTGTAGACGGAGACGGTGCCGCCTTCCTCGAATTCCAGGACCGACTTCGCCGCGCCTGTTCCGGACATCCCGAGGAACTGCGCTGCCGGTATCGTCATCTCACCGATGGGTGTGTCGTACATGACGATGGTCGTCATTTCCCAGACACCGATGAACGTGTCGTTGTCCACAGGATCGGGGTCCGTTCCGTTGTCACATGCCGTTGCGACGAGCAGTGCCATCGCGATGAGCGTACCGGTCACGATAGGTATCCGCTGTAGACTTCTGTTCATGTTTCCTCCTGAATTCAAAATATGATGTACGGTAATTGATCTCGAAGCATGAAAATGCTGTTCACCGCTTCCGCAGCACGCGGTCCGCTGCCAGCTTCCCGGTGAGAATGGACATCGGCACGCCGCCCGGACTGTACGCCCACTGTCCGGCCTGGAAGACGTCGGGAATCGGGGTCAGTACCGCGCGTCCGGCCTGCTGAATCTTGTGCAGCACCGGGAGCGGCTCCGCGAAGGACCATCCGACGATGGCGCCCTCCGAGCTGCCGATGCGTTTTTCGATGCTGAGCGGAGAGAATGAGAACTTCTCGATGATGTTATCCTTCAGCATCGGGAATACCGACTCCGACAGCACACGGACGATACGGGCTTCGAGTCCATCGGTAAACTCCTCGAGCCAGCCCGCGTCACGGACTCTCGCAAACAGGTCGTATTCTGCGAGGAGGCTGACGACGAGACCGCTCTGGCCCGGCGGGGCCATGTCGGGATACTTCAGTCCGGGAATGGAAATCTCGAAGGTGTTGTATTCCGTGAACGCGTCCAGCCAGGAAAACACCTTCTCCCTGCCTGTCTGCTCCCACTTTCCGAGCAGCTCCTGCAGTCCCTCCTGATGCGTCCCACGCAGTCCGCGTTTCGACGGCGTATAGAAAAAGTGTCCGTGCGCGATCTCCCGGAAGGTTTCCAGCGGCACATTCACCTCGAGGAAGAGGCTGAAGACGGATTCACTGCCTCGGCCCTTGAGCATGGATTGTTTCACAGCTGCGATCCTGCTCTTCTCCCTTTCCCGAAGTCCCTCGGTCCGTGATCGCTGATACAGTGCCTTCAAATCCGCCGCCCAGATCAACGTGTCGTAGGCGAATGTCGATCCTGTGTCATCCTTGATGGTATGCTCATTCGCAAAAAGCTCGGTCACCGTCGTTTCGGTTCTGATTTCTCCCCCTTCCTTGCGGATCTTGTTTGCGAGTCCCTCGGCCAGCGCCCCCACCCCGCCTTTCGGGTAGAAATAATCCAGGTACAGTGAGAAATAACTCAGTGCGAAGAATGTGGGAGTACCTTTGAAAAAGTGCTGCGCGATGATGTCGCGGAGCGAGGGATTGCGGATGATGTTCTCCAGGGTGTCCTCGACGGGCGTGCTGAGCCTGTTGATCTTTCTGACGGTCAGCAGGAATTTCGGCAGCCAGGGCAGAAGCTGCTTCATCAGGAATTCGCGGTCCCGCTTCATGTCCTTGAAAACAGGATTCTCCACGCCGTAGAGGACATCCATGTGTTTCATGATCTTCCCGATGAGCGTGATGGCTTCGTCGATCTCGCGCGCGCTCTCCGGGTAGATTCTCGCGAGCATGTCGCGATAATCGCGCAGGCTTCCGCGATCCCTGATGTGCAGGATTTCCTTCTCGACGCCGACGGAAACCGGGCTTTTCACAACCTCCATCTGTATTCCCAGGTCCTGCAGCATCGGGAACACTATGCCCGCATCTTCGAGAGCGCGCACCCCGGCGTCGAAGCGAAAGCCGTTATGCGCAAACGTATTGACCAGTCCGCCGCACTCCCTGTTTTTTTCGATGAGCAGCACCCGTTTGCCCGCGCGGGAGAGGTAGGCCGCGGAAGTCAGTCCCGCCACGCCGCCGCCGACGACAATGGTATCGTATGATTCTGCTGCCGCGGGAGCTGTGTTCATGAAGCCACGGGAGTGCTGTTGGAATGCAGTGATGCGGGGTCGGCGCCGGGCAGTCCGCTCAGCGCGAGGCTTGTATCCCAGAGCTCCCGTGCGAGGTCCTTGTCGCGCGCGGGCGGTGCGGGCTTTTCTTCGGTGGTGAGATTGAAAAATCTGCCCGTAACCGCGTCCAGTTCACGGGAGACACCACAGTAATAGAGCGCCTCTGCCGAAATATCCGTCGTTTTCAGCGCCGGATCAAAAAACGTTTTTTTCCACCAGCGATAGAGCGGACCGTTCTCCTGTCCGGTGTCTGTTTTCACGGCGCCGGGATGCACCGCGTTGATGGTGACAGCAGAATCGCGGAAGTGTTCGGCGAAGACGAGCATCGTCAGCAGCTGCGCGGTTTTTGCGGCGCCGTAGCTCCGGAGTCCCGTATACCGTCGCCTGTCCCAGTTCATGTCGTCCGGTCTCAGTCCCCACGCGGCGAAGCGGTGTCCTTCCGAACTCACGAGGATAATCC
>JAVVFP010000426.1:0-3226 GCA_032250495.1 Bacteroidota bacterium
TGTTGACAAAGGCGGAAGCGATGCCGATCAGGGGCATGGTCAGCGCGATTCCTGCCCAGTAGCTCTGCGTGAAAATGCGCGTCGAGAGCATGGCGATGAAACTGACTGCGCCGGTTTGTCGCAGTCCCGCGCTGATCACGAACATCGCGGCGACGGTGACCGTCGCCGTGTTGCTGAACCCCGAAAAGCCTTCATCGGGCGTCAGTACCCCGGTGAGCAGCAGCGCCGTCATGATGAGCATCGCGGTCATGTCCACGCCGATGCGCTCGGTTGAGAACAGGACGATCGCTGTCAGCAGGAGAACGATAACGACCCACATTTCAAACGTCATGACTTTTCCGGCTGGTGGCGCTTCCTCCCGCGAGACCGCGTGTCCCGTATCGATGTGAGCGATCGACGGCGAGATAGGAAACAGGCTCTGTATGAAATATCAACAAGAAGGATGCCGCACATTGTTCCCGGTAGGACGCCGGTCCGTGAACCGGAATTTCCCTATTTTCGTTGCATTATGTGTGGACGGCGCTGTATGCACCGCCGCACCGCGCTGCACAGAGCGCTGACGGGTACCTGGGACACAGGATGATTTGATCACGAACACAAGGCTACAATGAGCAGCGAAACGCGAAACGCGGATTCTTCCAACGAGCCCACCATAGAATTGCGCAACCTGCGCCTCGAGGACTATCTGGATCTCAAGGAGGCCATGTCCGAGGCCTACGCCGGGATAGGGGGAGTGCACTGGTCGGAGGATGCGATCAGCAGACTGCTTGACATCTTTCCCGAGGGACAGCTCTGCGTGCTGGTCAACGGCCGCGTCGTGGCTTCCGCCCTGGCCATCATCGTCGATTACGCGGCATACGGCGACAAGCACACGTACCAGCAGATTACGGGGAACTACACATTCAATACACATGATGCGAAAGGGGACATCCTCTACGGGATCGAAGTGTTCGTGCATTCGGAATATCGCGGACTGCGTCTCGGCCGCCGCCTGTACGACATGCGCAAGGAACTCTGCGAGAATCTGAACCTCCGCGGCATCGTGGCCGGGGGACGTATCCCGAACTACGAGCAGTACGCCGATCGCATGACACCGCGCGAATACATCAATCGCGTACGCCTCAAGGAACTGTACGATCCGACACTGTCTTTCCAGCTTTCGAACGATTTCCACGTGAAGAAAGTCCTGCGCGGCTACCTGCCCGGCGACACACAGTCCCGTGAATTCGCCACGTTGCTCGAATGGAACAACATTTACTACGAGGAACATCAGAAACTGATCAATCGCCCGAAGCCCGTCGTGCGGCTCGGTGTCGTGCAGTGGCAGATGCGGCATTTCGACGGACTCGACGCGCTGGTCGAGCAGATGGAATACTTCGTGGATGCGGTCAGCGACTATCAGTCGGACTTCATTCTCTTCCCCGAACTGTTCAATGCGCCGCTGATGGCCGAGTACAATCACCTCGGCGAGGCGAAGGCGATACGGGAACTTGCACGCTTCACCGATGACATCCGGCGCAAATGCGTGGAATTCGCCGTCAGCTATAACGTGAACATCATCTCCGGCAGCATGCCGCTGCTTGAGGACAATAAACTCTACAACGCCAGCTACCTCTGTCGTCGCGACGGTACGTGGGAGGAATATCGCAAGATCCATCCCACACCCAGCGAGGTCGATGCCTGGGGCATCAGCGGCGGGGACCGTGTAAAAGTTTTCGACACGGACTGCGGTCGCATCGGCATTCTCATCTGCTATGACGTGGAGTTCCCGGAACTCGCCCGCCTCTACGCGGAACAGGGCTTACAGCTGCTCTTCGTCCCCTTTCTCACCGATACGCAGAACGGCTACAACCGCGTGCGCCGCTGCGCACAGGCCCGCGCCATCGAGAACGAATGTTTCGTTGCCATCGCCGGCTGCGTCGGCAATCTCCCCAAGGTGAACAACATGGACATCCAGTACGCGCAGTCCGCCATCTTCACTCCCTCGGATTTCGCCTTTCCCACCAACTGTATCAAGGCCGAGGCCACGCCCAACACGGAGATGACGCTCATCGCCGATGTGGATCTCGAACTGCTCAAGGAACTGCACGAACACGGCAGCGTGCGCGTACTCAAGGACCGACGCACGGACCTCTACGAACTGCGACTGCGGTCGTCCGGGAAAGGTTGATCCTCAGCGCAATTCCGTGATGCGTCCAATATGAAGCACCCCCGTATCGTTGCCGGAACGGGGGTGCTCGATATCACGGGGAGATCAGGGCGCTCCCCGGTTCATATTGTGGGCGCCGCTTACGGACGACGGTTCATCGGGAGGAGGGGGCACTCGAAGTAAATGGACGTACTCTCGAAATCCGCCAGGTCGAGGTCGTCGACGCTGGAGGCGTCGTCGTACTTGAACGGATCGACACCGGATTTCAGCACGTTGACATGCCAGCGGCCGCCGTTGTAGTCCATATCGCCGGGCTTGGCTTCGGAGATGGCGCCGATACCGTCCTTGAACTCTCCGCCCACGACACCGACGTTATACAGTTCGTCGAAATCGCCACTGGTGGAATTGAAGGTCGCCGGCGTCGTGACGGTATTGAACAGGATGTCGTCGGCCCAGATCTGGCCGCGGCCCGCTTTCATGAGGGATGTGCTGCCCTGCTCGGTCGCGGGTTCCGGGGTGACAGGGCTGTGGTCGGTGTTGCATCCCATGAACGTCATCGATGCTGCGACGAACAGGACGGCGGCGATGGGGGCGAATCTGCGTTTCATATCTCTCTCCTTATGTATGATGAAAGTCGGCTCCCGGCGCGGAAGAACGGCCGTGCGGCCTGCATGGCTGTGACGGCCATGGCCACGGCCTGCATGGCCACGGCCTGCATGGCTGTTGCTTTGCGTCGGAAGGAGCGTCGTGATTGAACACGTATGAAAAGTAGGGGGGGAGGAAGCCGGGGGAAATGACGGATTGTCCCGAGGGAATGCAGATTCTTCCCGTTTTCCGGAATTATTTGTGACCCCGGAAGAGGAATCGGGTCAGACGCGGACGGGTGCGCGGGCTTCGCGCAGTTCCTGCGTGGTCCGTCCGGTGACTTTCTTGAACAGGCGGATGAACTGGGCGGCATCGCTGAAGCCGAGTTCGAAGGCGATCTCCTTCGCGGATTTGTCGGTCCTGAGGAGGAGACGTTGCGCCTCGAGCACGATGCGTTCATGAATGACCTGCAGGGCGCTGCGGCCCTCGTAC
>JAVVFP010000428.1:0-3220 GCA_032250495.1 Bacteroidota bacterium
CTTCCCCGGCGAGCAGCACTGGACGGGGCACGTATCCGCGGGCGCGGCGGACGGGACGCGCGGTGCCGTCGATGACGCGGAAGACGGAATCGTCGCAGCGCTGCAGGATATCCCTGTCGTGATGCAGGAAGGCGTCGGCAATGTCCCCGAGCCGTTCCGCTGCCTCACCCCGGCCGATACAGATCGGTTCCTCGCTGATATTGCCGCTGGTCATCACCAGCATGTCCGCCGCACCGTCGAGCAGCAGGTGATGCAGCGGCGTGTAAGGGAGCATGACGCCGAGCGTGGGATTGTCGAGCGATACCGAGGGTGCCACGTCATTTCTTTCCCGCTGACGCAGGATGACGATGGGACGCTGCGCGGAGGCGAGCAACTGCTCCTCCTCTGCGCTGGTCTCACAGATATGCCGGACGGCCTCGATGTCGCGGACCATCACGGCCAGGGGTTTTTTATAGCGGTGCTTGCGGATGCGCAGCAGGTGCACGGCGTGCTCGTCGCGCGCGTTCACGGCGAGGTGATAGCCGCCGAGTCCCCGCAGCGCCAGGATGCGTCCCTCGGCCACTTCCTGCTGCGCCGCGCGCAGCGCCGCGTCCTTCTCGAGCTCCACGTCGCAGCCATGCAGGCGCGCATTACGCACGAAGCGCAGCTGTGGACCGCAGACCGGGCAGGCGTTCGGCTGCGCGTGAAAGCGGCGGTCGTCGGGATCGTGGTATTCCCGTGCGCAGTCCCTGCACATAGGGAAATCGCGCATGGAAGTGCTGGGCCGGTCGTAGGGGATGGAGGCGGTGATGGTGTAGCGGGGACCGCAGTTCGTGCAGTTGGTGAACGGGTAGCGGTGCCGCCGGTCCTGTGGATTCCGCATGTCCGCCAGGCAATCCTCGCAGGTCGCCACGTCCGGCGGAATCATGGCCGACTGCACCGCCGAGCCCTCGCTTGGGACGATGCGGAATTCTTCTTCATCCAGATCAAGAGGCAGCTCCTCTTCCCGCAGTTCCGTAATCAGCACCAGCGGCGGCGCCTCCCGCGGCAGCCGACGCACGAACTCCGCCGTGCGCGCGCCCTGCAGCTCGATCTCCACGCCGTCCCCGTCATTGAATATCGAGCCCGTCAGCACGCAATCCCGCGCCAGGCGGTACGCGTAGGGACGAAAACCCACGCCCTGCACGATACCGGAAACCCGTACTCGAATGCGCGATATGTCGGACGAATGCGCCATTCTACAAAAATACGGAAATGATGGACGACAAGTGGCAGATTTCGGATTGCAGATGTGAAAGAAGGAAAAAAGGAAAGATGGAAAGATGCATGGCGGTGCATGTTTCCATTTTTCCTTCTTTCCTTATTTCTCATATTTATGCCATGCGTTCGTTTCTTCTGATCATACTGGCATTTCTTGCGACGGGGGGAGGTGCGGCGGCGCAGGACCTCCCGCCGATCGAACTGCCATATGCATCATACGCACTGACGGCGGATGGCGAGGTGCTGGCGTATTACGGCGAACAGAAGCGGGTGGAGCTGCGCAGCACGGGATCGGTGTCCCCCTGGGTGCTGCGCTGCCTGCTGGCGACCGAGGACCGCGATTTCTACAATCACGACGGGGTGTCGATCAAGGGACTGGGACGCGCGGTGCTCGAAACCATCTCCGGCAATACGCAGGGCGGGAGTACGCTCACCATGCAGCTGGCGCGCAACCTGTTCCTTTCCCACGAACGTTCGATTTCACGCAAGCTGAAGGAAATCGACCTCGCGCGGGAACTGGAGAAGAAGTTCAGCAAGGACGAGCTGCTGCTGCTGTACCTGAACACGGTATACTTCGGTGGCGGCAGTTACGGCATCTGGGCCGCGGCGCGGGAGTATTTCGACAAGGATCCGAAGGATCTCGACATACTCGAAAGCGCACTGCTGGTGGGACTGCTGAAGTCCCCCGAGGGCTACAATCCCCTGCGGCAGCCGGAGAAGGCGCGCGCCCGGCGCAACGCCGTGCTGCACAATCTCGTCGAAGTCGAACGCATCACTGAGAGCGAGTACCGGCGTCTGCGCAGCAAGGACCTCGGACTGCAGCCGCGGCCGCAGCGGGCGGGACATTTCGCCGAGTGGGTGCGGAGGGAAGCCGTGTGGCTGCTGGAAGGCAAGGATATGACGCTCGAGAAAGGACAGCTGCGCATATACACGACGCTGGACAGCCGCATGCAGCGTGCCGCCGAGGAAGCCGTGGCCGTTCAGTGGGAGGAGCTTCCCGCGAACGTGCGCGACGTACAGGTGGGCGCGGTGCTGCTCGACGCCCGTGGCGGCGCGGTGCGCGCGCTGATCGGCGGTAATCCCTCATCCGAACCCCGCGGACTCAACCACGCCGTGCAGATACGCCGCCAGCCGGGTTCCGCATTCAAACCCTTTCTCTACGCCTCGCTGCTCGAACAGGGCTATACGCTCGCCACGCCGGTGGAGGATACGCCCATCGTCGTCGATTCGGGCCTGGCCTGGGAATGGCGTCCCATGAACGATTCGGACACCGCCAGCTACGAGACCGTTCCCCTGCGCTACGGCCTGCAGCGCTCGCTGAATCTCGTCGCGGCGCATGCCATGGTTGAACGCACCGATCCCGAACGCGTCGCCGCCTTCGCCCGTCGCATGGGCATCGAGAGCGAACTGCGTCCTTTTCCCTCACTCGCACTCGGCACCTCGGAGGTGTCGCCCCTTGAAATGGCGGAGGGATTCGCGACTTTCGCATCGATGGGACAACGTGCACGGCCGTACGGCATACTCCGCATCGAGAACATGCACGGACGCGTGCTCTTCCGGGCGCGGCCCGATACGGCGACGGTACTCGACAGCGCCACCGCCTTCCTCATCACCGACGCGCTCGCGGCGGTGGTCGACAGCGGCACGGCGACATCGGTGCGACGCTGGTACGCCGGTCCGGCGGCAGGGAAAACGGGCACGACGCAGAATTCCACCGACGCATGGTTCGTGGGCTACACGCCGGCGTTCAGTATGGCTGTCTGGGTGGGTTTCGACGACGCGGCACGCAAGCTGCGCGGCGCTTTCCGCTACGGCGGCACGGTGGCAGCGCCGATCTGGGCGCGCAGCATGGCGCGGATCACCGCGCTTGCGGCCGTGGACAGCGCGTTCACCCGGCCATCGACAGTGGAATATGTTCCGCTCTGCAGGGACACGGGACTCGTGGCGACGGAGGACTGTCCCGACACCGGAGTCTACCCGG
>JAVVFP010000427.1:0-3220 GCA_032250495.1 Bacteroidota bacterium
GCGGAAAGCAGGACCGTGTCACACCGTTCGGCATCCCGATGGACTTCGATTACTGCCACACGGTCAGCGCCCCGTCGCAGTACACGCGCGGAGGGCCGACGTACTATTTTTCCCACTGGCGGGTGAAGAAAGAGAGCGGTTCCGAGACAGATATCAGTTCTTATGCGAATGAATTGCCGTCCCATGCGTACGCTTCGACGCTGACGAATCCGGTTACGGACGTCACGGCGGTGTATACCGACTCGCCGCCTGATTTCCTCGTACGGAACACGACGGTGTCCGCGCATCTTGCGACCGCAGGAATGGGCGGCTCGCCTCCGCCGGCCGTGGCGCTCAAGTGGCAGAACAAGTATGACATGGACGATGTGGAAACGACGATAGAATATGAACGCACGTCGAACAACTGGGTGCCGCTCACGTTCGAGCACTACCTGACGCGTCCGGAAAAGGTCGGTATCGGACAGTGGACGGGCGTACTGATCACGCATGTTCCGGCGAGTGGCGGCGGCAAGACGGAAATCCGGAACGACCGCAGCTACCGCTTCCGTATCGTCGGCGATTTCAACGGAAACGCAGGGACACCTTCCGCGCCGGCTGCGATCACGACGCGCCCGGCGGATCCTGCGCTGGTCTACTGCGCCGATGCGAACGAGCCGAACAGCCAGGCCAGTCCGAAAGTACTCCCCGCATCAGGTGCGGACATGGAAGAATGGACACTCGATGGCGCCATCCCGATTCAGCCCATAGTCGGGGAGTTTCAGTTCAACGTCCCTGACTGGGATTACTTCCGCATCGATGTGAACGACGTATCGGGCTCCACCTTCGGGGAGCGCCTTGTCCTGCGTCTGCGTGTGAAGGGAGGCTCGAATTTCAAACCACGCTTCCGTGCGCAGCGCGTCGGGGAGTCCGATCATGTGGGTGCGTATGATAACGAGGGCGAGTACATCCTTGTCCTGCTGCATGAAGGAACATACATCATCAAGGTGGAGTCGCGTGTCGGCGGAGGTGCCTGGAACGATATCGTGCATCCCACGCAGGGATATTTTTCCTTCGGAGAGTACGAAATCACGCTACGGCGCGAGCGGCTGCACATTGAACCCGATGTGCCCGAGCTGTGCGTGCGCTGTGTGAAATACACGTTTGAAAACCAGCCCCAGCCGGGCCAGTTCGTCCTCACGCCGCATCCGAAGTACGAGCTGTTCCGGAAAGGTGTCCCGCGCGATATCCCCATCATGTTCAATATGTACTATCAGGTTCCTGCCGGATATTCTTTCCAGGGCTTCGGCGGCGATCTTGGTACCATACGGGATAATCCCGCGACCATGCAAATCAACGAAAACACGGATCCACGTGAATACCGCATACACCCGATCATCGCACCGATAGGGGACGGCGGTGTGGAGCTCGTGGTACTGCACCCCGAAGGTCCTGACGGTGCACGCGAAAACCGGCAGTCTACGTCGCCAGGATCCGTGTTGACGGCCACCGCCCAGGTGCCCGAGGGATATGACTTCGCCGGCTGGGGCGGAGACACCACGGCGATGACCAATCCGTTGCCGGTCACGATGTGGAAAAGCAAGCGGCTCATCGCGTATTATCGGAAGAAGCCCTGTACACCCACGCCGATGACGGCATGGCTGCATGAACTGAGTTTTCGCAACGCCGAACAGAGCCGCGTCACGCTCGAGTACGGCATGCAGGCGGGTGCGGGGGACGGACTCGAAGCGGGACAGACGGATCTTCCCCCCGTGCCACCTCCTACCGCCTTCGATATCCGCTGGCTGAACATCCCAGGATCACAGGGCAGCCATACCGACCATCGCGCGATTACGGCGTCGCATGTGTTCCAGGGACAGGTGCAGACCGGCGACAAGGCGCCGGTCACCATGGAGTGGACGTCACCGCCCGTCATCCCCGGCG
The DNA here is from genome assembly GCA_032250495.1 of Bacteroidota bacterium. Classification (GTDB taxonomy): domain Bacteria; phylum Bacteroidota; class Ignavibacteria; order SZUA-365; family SZUA-365; genus BM516. Next base: position 1,921 of record JAVVFP010000427.1, read on the forward strand.
CGCGCTATACGCTCAATATTCAAGGCGGGCAGGGTAGTATCGACATGCGCACGCAGAACGTGTACACGTTCAGCAGTGCGGGACGCTACATCTTCACCATCGAGGTCGAGGAGAAGGGCTGTCCCGAGCCGAGCAAGGACAATGACCTGATCGTCATCGTAGATGATATCGACAGGACTGACTGGCCCTGCGTGGACCTGAAACTGAAAATGCGTGACCGCGCGACCGGCGAGCCGCGTCCCTATGCCGATCCTTTCAAGATCAAGGTCATGGAGCGGATGGAAGGGACCGCGCGTCCGATGCGCATAGACGCGGTTCAGCAGCTTGATTCCCTGCTGATCTATCGCATCTGCACCGACCCGGATGACCCCATACGCGATCGTGAGATCATCGTGGTCAACGACAACGAGGACGAAGAGCAGCGGGAGGACACGACAGTAGTCAACCTCGATCCGCCGCTCCCGGACGGAGACGGGGACCCGCAGCGTTTCGTGCTGCGGGCGACAGGGGACTGGCAGATGGTCAGCATACCGCTTGATCTGCAGAATGCGTCGACATCCGGCCTGTTCACAGCGCGTGATTTTGCCATGTACCAGTTCAACACAGACGCGGGGACCTATGACCCGGTCGCGAGTATGGAAATGGGCCGTGGATACTGGCTGAAGGGTGACCCCATGGAAGAAGTGCTCGTCGGGCGCACGCGCGACGCACTGCGCTGGGACGATCTCAGCGGCATCGGTGAACCCTACGGATACGGATGGAACATGATCGGAGCCCTCCACCAGTCCGTCGCTGTCTCTTCGATCGAACAGCAGCCCGCCGGCGGACTGCAGTCCATCTTCGGCTGGGATCCGGTACAGGGATACATCGTCCCGACACAGATCGAAAGCGGGAAAGGCTACTGGGCGCGCGTGCAGCCGAACACCACGCTGCGTATCGTGTCGTCCGGCGTTGCGTCCGGCAGTGGGACGCAGACCGCATATCGCCGTGTCGTGGGCAGCCTTGACCTCGCTGGCATGCTGGTCGTCGCGAATCGTCATGGTCATACACGCACGCTTCATGTCGCCGCGGACCACCTCAGTGAAAGCGCTGCGCGACTTCTCGAACTGCCTGCGACCCCGCCCGCGGGTGTGATGGACGCCCGAACAGGCAGGGGAAGTGCGTTCATCTTCCCGGGTGAGGAGACCCTGCGAATTCGCGCTGACGGCCCCTGCGTGATCCGTGCCGTCGATGCCACCTCCCGTATGCGCCTGGAACTGCGCGATGAGCCCCTCGCGGGCCGCCGCGGTCTTGGCCACCA
>JAVVFP010000429.1:0-3214 GCA_032250495.1 Bacteroidota bacterium
CTCCGGCACCGCTGACGTGCGCTCCGGCACCGCTGAGGTGCGCTCCGGCACCGCGGCCGCCGATGCGCTCCCCTGCTCTGACGGTGGTGATTTCCGCTCGGCGCTTCTTCCTGCTTTCTCCGTTCCTGTCGTGGCATGCTGCGCACGCGAGCGAAACGGGAGAATGGACGCGAAAGAACTGCGCCACTGTGACGCGGTGGCCCGTTCGGCCGGATTCTGCGACCGGGACTCACTCTCGGGGCGTTTTTTCATCGGGATGATGTTCGGTACGCGCGGCTGCTTGATGAACAGCGTCGCGTCGCCGAAGCGATTTCCCTCGAATCCCGCATTGTGGATCAGCGTCGTTTCGGTCAGGCTCGGAATCAGCCATCCGCCTTCACGCACGGAACGCCGGAATCCCTGCACGATGTCGCGGATTTTATCGCGCGTGAAATACATGAGCACATTGCGGCAGAAAATGATGTCATAGCCGGCGGGATACTGCGCGGGCGCCTCGGCCAGGTTGCAGTAGGAGAACTCCGTCCGCGCACGGATTTGCTGCGCGACTTCGTATCTGCCGTCCTCGAGCTGCCGGAAATACCGGTCCATTATACCATCCGGCAGGTCGCGGAAGGACCACTCGCGGTACAGTCCCGCTTCCGCCCGCGCGAGCGCGGAGGGATTGATATCGGTGCCGTGCACGACGAAGTTCCAGTCCTTTTTTTCTTCGAGAAAGGCGTCGAGAAGGATGGCGAGCGAGTAGACCTCCTCTCCCGTGCTGCAGCCGGCACTCCAGATGCGCAGGGTGGTGTCACCGTGCTTCTCCTTCTTTTCGATAAGCTGCGGAAGAATATGCTCTTTCAGTATGGAGAAGACGACGATTTCGCGGAAAAAATAGGATTCCCCGATGGTGAGGTGCTTACCGAGTATGCGGACCTGTTCCGGGGACACCTCGCCATGCGAGAGCCATCGGACGCAGGCGGCGATTTCCGTGAAGCCGAGTTCGCGCGCGGCCGGCTTGAGCAGGCGCAGCAGGTCACTCCACTGATGCTGCTGGTAGCGGAGTCCGATGAGCGCCTCGATCCGCTGCAGCGCGGCATCGAGCGGAACTGCGCCTTCCGCGGGTATGTGGACGTGGTCAGTGCTCAAGAGCATAACCTCCCTCCAGTACTGTTTGCCTGTCATTCCCGTTGACGGGAAGCGGTGCGGCCGTCTGCATGCATGCATCGATATCGAGCACGAGCACCATTTCGCTGCGATGCATTACGATGTGCCGGAACTTCCGTTCACCGGCGTGCAGAAAGTCCTCCCCTCTGAATTCCTCTTCCCCGAGGCTGATCAGATCGTCCACGCATTCGACGAGCAGCGCCGCCTCATGCGATGATCCCTGCGCGATGATGAAGCTGTGCTGATGGTGCAGGGTCGTCCGGGACCCGTCAACCAGCCAGCGGCAGTCGATGACGGGAAGCACCCTCCCGCGAAAACTGATCAGGCCCGCGAGCTGCTCGGCGAGTCCGGGCGCATGTTTCATCTCGAAGGCGGGCACGACCTCGGATATCTGCTCCAGAGCCAGGGCCAGCCGGCGCTCCGCCGCGGTGAAGAGAAGCAATGTATGTGTCGATGCTGACATGCTGCGGCCATTCTGCCTTGGGATGAAAATCCGCGGAAACGAATGTTTCGCGGTGAAGTACGCAGGCAAGATACCTCCCCTTCCTTTCGCCGCACTGAACAGGGGATTAAAAAATATTAATGCATGGGCAGGCCGAATTGCACTCCCGTTTGGAGACAAAAAAAGAAGCCCGCATCCGGCGGGCTTCTGCAATGGCTGTCATCTCGGCGCAACGCGCTGCGCGTTGCGCTGCGCTGCGGAATCAGTCCAGTCCAAGTCTGCGGAACATCATGTCGACGTGCCTGAGTCCGCGGTCGACTTCGAAGCAGGCTTCGATGGTTTCGCGGTCGATCACTGCGAGAATGTTCTCGTCCTCCATCGCGAGGTCGCGCAAATGCACATCTTCCTTCCAGACACGCATGGCATGCGCCTGGACGATGCGGTAGGCCTCCTCGCGCAGCATCCCGTTGCGAGTGAGTGCGAGCAGCAGCTGCTGCGAAAAGATGAGGCCCCGTGTCCCGTTCAGGTTCCTGAGCATGTTTTCCGGGTACACGAGGAAGGTCTCCACGATGTTCTTCATCTTCGCGAGCATGTAATCGAGTGTGATGGTCGCATCCGGAAGAATGACGCGTTCCACGGAGGAATGCGTGATATCGCGTTCGTGCCACAGCGCCTGGTTCTCGAAACCGGCCTGCGCATAGCCGCGGAGCAGGCGCGCCATGCCCGCGACACGCTCACAGGTAATCGGATTGCGCTTATGCGGCATGGCGCTGCTCCCTTTTTGTCCCTTCGCGAAGTACTCTTCGGCCTCGAGCACTTCGGTTTTCTGCAGGTGACGGATTTCCGTGGCGAACTTTTCGAGCGATCCGCCGATGATGGCGAGTGTCGAGAGGAATTCCGCGTGGCGGTCGCGCTGCAGCACCTGCGTACTGATCGGTGCCGGTTGCAGGTCCATGCGTTCGCAGACATAGGTTTCGACGAAGGGGTCGATATTCGCGTACGTGCCGACCGCACCGGATATTTTTCCAAAGGAAATCCGTTCGATGGCGCGGTCCATGCGCTCGAGATTGCGCTTCATCTCCTCGTGCCACAGCGCCATTTTCAATCCGAACGTCATCGGTTCCGCGTGTATACCGTGCGTACGTCCTATCATGGGCGTGTACCGGTGCTCGCGCGCCCGTTCGGCGATGGCCGGCAGCAGCGCGGCGATGCCGTCGCGGATCAGCAGTCCCGCCCTTCGCGTCATGGCGGACAGTGCCGTATCGCCGACGTCGGAGGAAGTCATGCCGAGATGGATGAAGCGGGAATTCTCACCCACGTTTTCCGCGACATTGGTCAGGAAGGCGATGACATCGTGGTTGAGCGTCCGCTCGAGTTCGTTGATGCGGTCGACCGAGAAGTCGGCGCGGTCACGAATGACGGGAATGGCCTCTTTCGGGACGAGGCCGAGTTCCGCCTGCGCTTCGCAGGCGAGGATTTCTATTTCCAGCCAGGTCTGGAATTTCGCTTCGTCGGTCCACAGCGTCCCCATTTCCGGACGCGTATAGCGCTGAATCATATGTTTCCTCGGTGTTGAATTATTCCAGGTTGAGATCGATCATGCGTTCCTTGCGGTTGCGCAGGATT
>JAVVFP010000430.1:0-3213 GCA_032250495.1 Bacteroidota bacterium
GAGCCGCCGATGGCCGGGGGACCGTAGAAGGCGCTTCCCGCGCCCCGCTGCACCTGTATCTCCTCGGTGTTCCCGAGAATGTCCACCAGGTTGATCCAGTAGACGTTGTGGTCCTCCGGGTCGTTCTGCGGCACGCCGTTGACGTAGACGGCGAGGCGTCGCTGATCGAAACCGCGTATGCGCAGGTAATTGTACCCGATACCATGTCCGCTCTCGGAATAGTAGGTGACCGAGGGCAGGTCCGACAGCATGACGGGAATATCCTGCACGTAGTATTCGCTCTCTATATCCTCGCGGCTGACGTCGGAAAACGTCACGGGTGAGAAGCGCTCGCGCGCCTTTATCGCGGAAATCTCGATTTCCGGTCCGGGCATCGGTGTCGCGCGCAGCGCGATGTTGACCAGCGTCGTGCCGCTGCCCACGGTGACGCTTTTTTCAACGGTTGAATACCCCACATAGCTCACGCGCAGCGTGTAGCTGCCAGCTGCGAGTCCTTCGAAGGAAAACTGTCCAGAGCGGTCGGTGGCCATGCCTTTTCCGCCGGGGGAAAGCACGACGTTGGCGGATGGGAGCGGCGAGTCGGTACGCGCGTCGCGTACGGTGCCGCTCAGTTGTTGCGCGGATGCGCCCTGCAGCGCGATGAACACTGCTAGGGCAAGTATCCAGACTGTCCTCATAATACAACTCCTTTGTTGAGTGACACTGGAACTCGACCCCGGCACGGCTGGGAGGAGAGGAAAGAAAAAGCCGTTGACCCTGCGTGAGCAGAACAACGGCGGAGGAACTTCCTTCCCTACGCCGGCATTATCCGGGTCAGGTTCGACGGGTATGATCTCAGCTGTCCATTTTTTTTGAGGGGACAGCACCCCGAGAGCCTTCAACTTACATCATCCCGGCCTCGAAGTCAACGTCCGTCACCGGCCGCTTCGTCCTGCCGGGATATTCTGCATTGCGTTGTATGGAAACGCGGCGGTATTTTGTGCAGATGAAAACACGCATGACGCTCACCTTACTCCTCCTCCTCTGCTCTGCGGCATTGCTGCGCGCGCAGGAATACCGTCCCACCTACGATCTCTTCACACTGGAGAACGGTCTGACCGTAATCCTGCACGGGGACAGCACGCTGCCGCTGCTCTCGATGAACATGGCGTACCGTGCGGGTTCCTCCCGCGATCCGGCGGGAAAGACCGGCATCGCCAACATCGCAGGGGAGATGCTGCTGACAGGGACGAAGCGTGTTCCACGCGAAGAGCTGCTCCGTCTCCGCGAGACGGAGGGAGTATCCATTCAGGCACAGACTTCCGTGGATTGGCTGAACATCGCGTCGGTTTTTCCCGCCGGAATGCTGGAGGATGCGATCCGCATCGAGGCCGACCGCATGAAAAACGCGGAAGAAAGCGTCAGCATGGAGATCTTCAACGCCATGACCGGCGCCCTGAAACGGGAACACGCGCGACGGCAGAAGAAGGCGCTCGGAACGTTGATGCAGCAGATCTATCATGAGTTGTATGCCGAGGGACATCCCTACCGCCACAGCACCATCGGCGAAGAGGGGGACATCGATACGCTGGCCATCGACGACGTGCGTCGCTTCATGCAGAGTTTTTACACTCCCTCCAACGCGAGTCTCACGATCAGCGGCGACTTCGACGCCGCCGCCGTAAGGGAACTTGTCAAGAATCATTTCGGCGACATTCCGGCAGGACGACCTTCACGGTGGAAAAACATACCGGACACTTTCCAGCCCATCGGACAGGGCGCGTTCATCAGGGAAGACCGCATGGAGTTCAACCAGCTGCACCTGATTTTTCCCACTGTGCGTTACGGCCACACCGACGACGCCGTCCTGCACATCCTCGCGAACGTACTGAACGGATCCGCACATGCCGTCCTTCAGCAGGGAATGGTGTCGGTCAATCCCGCCGTGCTGCGCGCGGAAGTGTATCAGAGCACACACGAGATCGGCGGAAACTTCTGGATCAGCATCACCGTGACCCCCGAGGCCAAACTGCAGCCGCTGTACGGTCAGATCATGCAGCTGCTCGAATCCCTCGCCAGTGAGGGCGTGACAGAGGAGGAAATCATCGCCGCCCGCAACAAAGCCGCCATGGACTTCTACACCCCGCAGGAAGCCTTCTACGGTTTCGGTGGTCGCGGCGACCTGCTCAACCTCGGCATGATGTACGGCGACGACCCGCTCCTTCTCTACGAACTTTACGACCACCAGCAAACCGTCACCTCCGCAGACATTCAACGCGTCGCATCCCGCTACCTGATCAAGGACAATCAGCTCGTCGTCAGCGCCGTTCCAATGGGCAAGCGCCCCTACGCCGTACAACCCTGATCCCCCACTCTTAGAAATCGCCCTCGGTTTCGCCCTCACCCTCGCCCTCGCCCTCGCCCTCGGTTTCGCCCGCCCGCCCCCTCTTCCTGTGAAATCGATTCACAAAAAGTTCAATATTTTCACAGGGACGATTTTCGCCCCGTGGTTTAAACGCCGCATGGGCCATTGCTGATGTTTGGCACGGTATTTTCATGTACAAATGTGAGCTCGAAACAAGCCGCAAATAAGACAACCAGCGGCATTCTGAAGGAGAAAGAACAATGCGTACTACCATAGCTTTCATGATGACCATACTGCCCCTGCTCGCCGCGGGTGTGCAGGCCCAGGGACCCGGCTCGTCGATGACGATGATCTGTCCGACCAGCGACGGTACTGTTACAATAAGCGAACGCACCGTGACCCTGGCAGACTACCAGCTGCATTTCGACGACATCATCGCGGACGGCATCGTACGCTACAGCGATCCCCGCAGCAATGTCATCGCCGTGCTGGACGCCCGTGACGACCAGGGACTGTACCTGCAGATCGAAGAGAACGGCGTGACCATGCAGGTCGTGGCTGCGCGCAGCCTGATATCATATCGCTTCGACAAGTCCGGCAACGAGCCCGCCGCACCGTCCTGGTCAGCACTGACGCGCTACATCAATCCCGCATCCGATAGAAAAAATTGACCAATACGATCAGAAAGCACACCTGATCGGAGACCCGTCAAGCAAAACAGCGAAGCACCTACGGCATAACAACGTTCTCATTGCATAATACCTCCGTGCAACAAAACCCGTCCCCAATCTGCGTGCCAACAGGGGGACGGGTTTTTTATTGAACTCGCCCTCGCCATCGCCATCGCCATCGCCATCGCCATCGCCATC
>JAVVFP010000431.1:0-3211 GCA_032250495.1 Bacteroidota bacterium
GTAATACGCATGCTCGAAGACATCGCAGGCGATCAGGGGAATGCCACCCCAGATAGCGCCGTATTGATGCTCGTCGACGAGCACATTGAGCAGACGGCCGGAATACAGCTGATCGAACACCAGGAGTCCCCAGCCACTGAGTTTCGCGGAAAACGCGGCCGCCTTGAAATCTTCCTTCCAGGCATCGATAGAACCGTATTCCTTCCCTATCGCCGCCACAACCTCGGGTCCCTTCGCCGTATCTCCGTCGCCACCCATATTTTCCCAGTACACGTCATGAAGCAGGGCGCCGGAATGATTCCAGGTCAGCCGACGCTTGAGTTCGCCGATTTCGCTGTAATTTCCGTTCGCAGCCGCGCGATCGGCATTCTCGAGTCCTTTTTCGATGCCGTTGAGTGCGACCACGTAGCCCTTGTGATGCTTGTTGTAGTGCCAGTCCGCGGTTTCGGCTGACACGACTGCTTTGAGCAACGTCTTTGCCTCTTCGTCACTGTACGGGCGGGGATTGAATTTCCATTCGTAGGCCATGCTGTCTCCTTCGCGTTTGATTTCGGGTCATGTGAGAGTGCGCGCTACTCATCCGCGCACTCTCACATAACAACTCCCGCACGAAAGAAGTTTATTATTCGCACAAAAAAAGCGCCACGTACTTAATACGTGACGCCAGAATATTCCAGCTGCGTTGTCGCCGTGGTCAGACGCCGAAACTCGAACCGCAACCGCAGGTACGTGCGGCGTTTGGATTGTTGAAGACGAAGCCACGGCCGTTGAGACCGTCGGTGTAGTCGAGTTCGGTCCCGTCGAGATAGAAAAGACTTTTCGCGTCCACGAGGATCTGCACATCCTTGATTTCCAGCATTTCATCCGTCTCTCGCCTGTCGCCGTCAAACCCGAGGGAATACGAGAGGCCCGAGCAACCGCCGCCCTTGACGCCGATTCGCAGGTAATACTCCGCCGGGATACTGTTCTCCGACCTGATGTTTGCGATCTCCGCGGCCGCCTTGTCGGTCAGGGTTATCTGTCCGATAGCATCCGTGATCTGTTCACTCATGATTTCGCTCCTGTCACTGCGTTACTGGTTTGCTTATTTGAACTTAATAAATATATAGATGATGACGCAAGCAAAAACCGTCCCCCGTGCCTGCGCATTACGCGCTTGCGCATTACGCGCCTGCGTCCTCCGTGGCGGCTATTTCCTCTTCCGTGGTTTCCGCCGTCGATGGCAGCAGGTACTGCGTGTCATTCAGTACCCAGGTATTCCGCGAAAACGGGCGCAGGACATCTTTCTCCTCCAGGTCACGGACGAATGTCGCCGCGAGTGCGTCGCTTTCCCGCCAGCCGATATCCTTCCCCTCCTTTGCACGAACATAATCCCTGATGGCATACTGCAGATCCCGATAAAATATATTGCTCGCGTGATAGACGGGGAAATCATTGTCACGCATGAAATCAAATAATTCGTTTTTCTTTCCTACGAACGAGCGCATACACGACTCCGGTGACTGGATGTGGTAAGATTCCTACGCAATAATAACAGATTTTCACTTCAGTGCGGTTCCCGCGCCACGTTGACTGCAATGGCCAATTTCCGTAATTTGAAAGTCTTGAAACGATTGAGATGCAATGCTGAACATCGCCGTATTTGTTTCCGGAAGAGGCTCCAATCTCCGCGCCATTCACGAAGCGGTGGAGGGCGGCGCGTTGGATGCGAAAATCGTGCTGGTGCTCAGCAGCCGCGACGACGCGCCGGCTCTCGCGTGGGCTGCCGCGCGGGGCATTCGGACGGCCTCGCTGCAGGACGTACCGGCGAATGACCTTTCAGCGGAGATGCTTCGGCGGCTCGACGCAGTTACCGCGGACTTCATCGCCCTCGCGGGCTACATGAAGCGCATACCCGAAGAAGTGGTCCATCGATTCAGCGGCCGCATGCTCAACGTGCATCCGGCACTCCTCCCCTCCTTCGGAGGCAGGGGAATGTTCGGCTACCACGTGCACGAAGCGGTTCTTGCCGCGGGAGTCCGCGTTTCCGGCGCGACGGTGCATATCGTCGACGAAGAATACGACCGTGGTCCCATCGTGCTCCAGCGCTGCGTGCCCGTCGAGGATGACGACACGGCGGAGTCGCTCGCCGCGCGCGTGCTCACCGTTGAACACGAGCTGCTCCCGGCGGCGCTGCAGCTTTTCTCCCGAGGATTGGTCCATGTGAGGGACGGCAGGGTTCACATCAAGAAGTAGAGGAAACATGGTGCAGCTTCGACGCGCGCTTCTCAGCGTCTATGACAAAACAGGCATACTTGAATTCGCACAATTCCTGGTGGACCAGGGCATCGCGCTGATATCCACCGGCGGAACGTGGTCGGTAATCCAGAAAGCGGGACTGCCGGTCACCCGGGTGCAGGACGTCACCGGTTTTCCCGAAATGCTCGATGGTCGCGTCAAAACGCTGCATCCTGCAGTACACGGGGGTATACTCGCCCGTCGCGACCAGGCGCAACATCTCGAGCAGATCGCGGGACAGGGTATTGCGCCGATCGACCTGGTGGTGATCAACCTGTACCCTTTCGAGGACACCGTGGCCGCCGGCGCCGCCTTCGCCGAGTGCGTCGAGCAGATCGACATCGGCGGCCCTGCCATGCTCCGTTCCGCGGCCAAAAACAACGATTCCGTCACCGTCGTCTGCGACCCGGGGGACTATGACCTCGTGAGGAAGCAGATTCTCGCCGATGGAAATACCGGACACGCGACACGGCGCCTGCTCGCACGCAAGGTGTTCTCCCTGACCGCGCGTTACGATCATGCCATCGCGAGCTACCTCAGCCGCCAGTCCGGCGATTACGAAGCACTGGACGAACAGCTTCTCGTCTCCGCACCGCGCGAACAGCAACTGCGTTACGGGGAAAATCCACACCAGTCCGCCGCGCTGTACGGAAGTTTCCTCCAATCCTTCGAGAAGCTGCACGGCAAGGAGCTGTCCTTCAACAACATCGTGGACATCGACGCCGCGGCGGCACTGATCGACGAATTCGACGATCCCGCCGCCGCCATCATCAAGCACACGAATCCCTGCGGCTGCGCCGTGGGGGGCGACGTATTTGATGCCTACAGCGCCGCCCTGACCACGGATCCGCAATCCGCCTACGGGGGCATCATCGCGCTCAACCGCGAGGTCGACATCCGTCTCGCGGAGAAACTCAACGAGATGTTCAGTGAA
>JAVVFP010000008.1:0-18900 GCA_032250495.1 Bacteroidota bacterium
CTGGCGTGGGTGCTCAACCGGTATTCCCTGGCGCAGGACGAAGATCACGATCCGCGTCATACGATCACTCTGCGCAAGATCAGCGCAGGCGGAATTTTCCTCTTCGCCTTCAGCTTCACCTTCGCCGCCTTCGACTGGCTGATGAGCCTGCAGCCGCACTGGTATTCGACCATTTTCGGCGTCTACGTGTTCATCGGCGGCTTCCTCGCCGCGATGGCCTTCCTGACGCTGTTCTACCAGCAGCTCGACCGCGGGTCGCTGCTCGGCGCCGTACTGAGCACCGAGCACTTTCACGATTTCGGACGCCTGCTTTTCGCTTTCACCGTGTTCTGGGCCTACATCGGCGGCTCGCAGTACTACCTGATCTGGTACGCCAACCTGCCGGAGGAAACCATGTGGTTCCTCGCGCGCTGGGAAAACGGCTGGAAGACCGTCAGCCTGGCGCTGATCTTCCTGCATTTCATCGTGCCTTTCCTCGTACTGCTGTTCTACCGCTTCAAGCGCAACATGCTGATACTGCGCAGCATGGCGGTGATACTCGTGGTCATGCATCTGGTGGACATGTTCTGGCTGGTGATGCCGACCTTCGGGCAGGACGGCGTGCACGTGTCGTGGATGCATTTCACCGCGGTGATCGGCATCGGCGGACTGGTACTCTGGATGTTCTGGAACCGTTACACGGCACACCGCGCCGTACCCGCGCACGACCCGAAACTGGCAGATTCCATCGCCCATCGCGTCTAGCGCATACCTATTTACGAGATCGTTTCGCATGATTGACGTCAGACCACTCAATATTCCCGGCAGAAGCGACGATGCGCACGGCGCACCGTCCTGCTATCACTGCGGCGACCGCTGCGACGGCACGGACATCGCCATCGGTGACAAGTATTTCTGCTGCATCGGGTGCAAGACGGTCTACGAACTGCTCGCGGAAAAGGATCTCTGTGATTATTACGACATCGACGAGGCGCGGCGCGGGAAGAGTCCGCTCGACAGCGGATATTCCCACCGCTACGACTATCTCGACGACGAGAGCGTCGCCGCGCAGCTCATCGACTTCGCCGACGGCGACACGCGCATGGCGAGCTTCCGCATCCCTTCGATGCACTGCTCGTCCTGCATCTGGCTTATCGAACGCCTGAACACCCTCAACCCCGGCATCGTCGCATCGCGGGTGAATTTCCCGCGCAAGGAAGCCACCGTCACGTGGAACGCGACGAAAATCAGCCTGCGCGAAGTGGTCATACTGCTCGCATCCATCGGCTACGAACCCTACATATCACTGCAGGACGTGGCCGAGAAGCGCAAGCATGTCGGCGACCGCAAGCTGTATTACCGCATCGGCATCGCGGGCTTCGCCTTCGGGAACATCATGCTGCTCAGCTTCCCGGAATATCTCGTCGGCGGCGGGGAGATGGACCCGCTGTTCCGCACGGTGTTTCGTTACCTGAATGTGCTGCTGAGTATCCCGGTATTTTTCTACAGCGCCAGCGAGTATTTCACCTCGGCCTGGGCGGGACTGCGACAGCGCTACCTGAATATCGACGTCCCCATCTCCCTCGGCATCATCGTCCTCTTCACCCGCAGCCTCTACGAGATTTTCACCGCCTCCGGCGCGGGCTTTCTCGACAGCTTCACCGGACTCGTGTTCTTCCTCCTCATCGGCAAGATATTCCAGAAGAAGAGTTACGACGCGCTCAACTTCGACCGGGATTTTCGTTCCTACTTTCCGCTTTCGGTAGCGCTCAAGGACGACGAAGGCGAGCACAACATTCCTCTCACGCGCATTGCCGTCGGCGACCGCATCGTGATACGCAACCAGGAACTGGTGCCGGCCGACGCCGTGCTGTTGCGCGGGGAAGCGAATGTCGACTACAGCTTCGTCACCGGTGAGGCCGACCTTATCGCGAAGAAAAGCGGCGACCGCATCCATGCCGGCGGACGGCAGGTGGGACAGGCCATAGAACTCGAGGTCATCAAGGATATCGAGCAGAGCTACCTGACCCGGCTCTGGAACAACGACGTGTTCACCAAGGAAGCACATGGACGCCTGACGGTCATGGTCGACCGTATCAGCAGGCATTTCACGGCCGTGGTGCTGGCGATCGCCTTCGGCGCCGCGGCGTACTGGAGCTTCGTCGATCCGGACATCGTCACCACCGTCTTCACCGCCGTGCTCATCGTCGCCTGTCCCTGCGCCCTCGCGCTGTCCTCCCCATTCGCACTCGGATCGGCGCAGCGCATTTTCGGCAACAACGATTTTTACACCAGGAACACCGAGACCGTGGAGATGCTCGCACGCATCGACACCATCGTCTTCGACAAGACCGGCACGCTCACGCAGTCCGGCAGCACGCAGGTTCGCTGGCACGGTCCGGCGCTCGGCGACGACGAGCGCATGCGCGTGCGTTCCCTGCTGCGGCAGAGCACCCATACGCTCAGTCGGCAGGTGTTCGCCGCACTCGCGGGCGACCGCGCGCATGATGTCGAGGAATACCGGGAAGTCCCGGGCCAGGGCATCGAGGGCGTCGTCGAGGGACGCCGCATCATGATCGGATCCGCCGAATGGGCATGGCGCGAGAATCCGGCGCCGCCGGCCTCGGGCAGTACGGCCGTGTACGTGGCCTTCGACGGCGTGCCACGGGGCCATTTCACCGTTCCCAACCTGTACCGCGAGGGACTGACCGGACTGATCGCCGCGCTGCGCGGCGACTACCGGCTGATCATCCTCTCCGGGGACTCCAACCGCGAAGAGGAGCGGCTGCGCACGGTGTTCGGCGACGAAGTCCCGATGCTTTTCGAGCAGACGCCCGAGGACAAGCTGCGTTTCGTGCAGCGACTGCGCGACGACGGCGCACGCGTCATGATGGTGGGCGACGGACTCAACGACGCGGGGGCGCTGAAGGCGGCCGAGGTCGGCATCAGCATCTCCGAGGATATCAATACGTTTTCGCCCGCCTGCGACGGCATACTCTCGGCGAAAGAGTTCGGCATCTTCCACCGGCTGCTGGCGTTTTCGCGCACCAGCATGAACATCGTCAAGGCCAGCTTCGTGATATCTTTCGGCTACAACATCGTCGGACTCAGTTTCGCGGTGGCGGGCCTGCTTTCGCCGCTGGTCTCGGCCATACTCATGCCCGTCAGTTCCGTCTCCGTCGTGGCCTTCACCACCATCGCAACGCGGCTGATGGCGCGGCGGAAAGGACTGCGCTGACCATGTACGTGATGTTCGTCCTCATCGGCTTCAGCCTGCTCGTCGCCCTGATCTTTCTCGGCATCTTCATATGGGCGGTGCGCTCGGGACAGTTCGAGGATCATTACACACCCTCGGTACGGGCGCTGTTCGACGACGAAAAGAAAGCGAAATCGGAAAACGAAAATACAAGTAAACATGATACTCAAGAACAGAGGAGTACGGATTAATGGAAGTGGAAAAATTCCGTTATGACAACCAGATCGTTCGCATGTTCCTCTTTGCGACGATACTCTGGGCGATCGTCGGCTTTCTCGTCGGCCTGCTCATCGCCCTGCAGCTCCCCTTCCCCGGGCTGAACCTCTCACCGGAACTGACCTTCGGGCGACTGCGTCCGCTGCACACCAACGCGGTCATCTTCGCCTTCGTCGGGAACGGCATTTTCCTCGGCTACTACTATTCGGCGCAGCGCCTGCTGAAAGCACGCAACTACAGCGACATGCTTTCACGCATCCATTTCTGGGGATGGCAGCTGATCATCGTCAGCGCGGCGATCACCCTGCTGTCGGGTTACACCACGTCGAAGGAATACGCGGAACTCGAATGGCCGATCGACATCGCCATCGCCGTCGTCTGGGTGGTCTGGGGCATCAACATGATCGGCACCATTCTCAAGCGCCGTGAAAAGCACATGTACGTGGCGATCTGGTTCTATATCTCGACGCTGATCACGGTGGCCGTACTGCACATCGTCAACAGCATCGAGATTCCGGCCTCCTTCCTGAAAAGTTATCCCGTGTATGCGGGAGTGCAGGACGCCCTGGTGCAGTGGTGGTACGGCCACAACGCGGTGGCCTTCTTCCTGACCACGCCCGTTCTGGGACTGATGTACTACTACCTCCCCAAGGCCGCGGGACGACCGGTGTACAGCTACAAACTGTCCATCATCCATTTCTGGGCGCTGATTTTCATTTATATCTGGGCCGGTCCGCATCACCTGCTGTACTCTTCGACGCCGGACTGGGCGCAGTCGCTGGGCACGGTGTTCTCCATCATGCTGATCGCACCGAGCTGGGGCGGCATGCTCAACGGCCTGCTCACACTGCGCGGGGCGTGGGACAAGGTGCGCAATGATCCGGTGCTGAAGTTCTTCGTCGTGGCCGTCACGGCCTACGGCATGGCGACTTTCGAGGGACCGATGCTGTCGATCAAGAGCGTCAACGCCCTGTCGCATTTCACGGACTGGACCATCGCGCACGTACACGTCGGCGCCCTGGGCTGGAACGGCTTCATGCTCTACGGCATCATCTACTGGCTGACGCCGAAGATCTACAACACGACACTGTTCTCGCGCAAGCTGGCCAACGCGCATTTCTGGCTCGGCACCCTGGGCATACTCTTCTATGTCATCCCGATATACTGGGCAGGCATCACGCAGGGCCTGATGTGGAAGGAATTCACGCCGGACGGTGTCCTGCAGTATCCGAATTTCCTGGAAACCGTTCTGCAGCTCATCCCCATGTACGTCCTGCGCGTGATCGGCGGTTCCCTTTACCTCGTCGGCGCACTGCTCGGCATCTACAATACCATACGCACCATCCGGGCAGGCCGCTTCGTCCGTGACGTCGAAACCGAGGCCCCCCCGCTCTACACCTTGCACACGAGCGAAGAAAAATCCTACTGGGGACACCGCTGGCTGGAGTCGCGTCCCGTACAGTTCACCATTCTCTCTTTCGTGGCCATCGCCATCGGCTCCGTTCTGCTCAACGTCCCCGTGTTCGTGGTCGAGTCGAACATTCCCACCATCTCCAGCGTGAAGCCCTATACGCCGCTCGAGGTGGAAGGACGTGACATCTATATCCGCGAAGGCTGCGTCGGCTGCCATTCGCAGATGATCCGTCCCTTCCGCTCGGAGACCGAGCGCTACGGTGAATACTCCAAGGCCGGTGAGTATGTCTACGACCATCCATTCCTCTGGGGATCGAAGCGTACCGGACCGGACCTGCACCGCGTGGGACGAAAGTATCCCGACGCGTGGCATTACAATCACATGCTGGACCCGACGACGATGTCGCCCGGATCCATCATGCCGCCCTATCCCTGGCTGATCACGGACCTGCTCGATGTCAGTGATCTCGCCTCGAAAATATCCGCGCTGCGCACGGTCGGCGTTCCCTACGCGCCGGACTATGAGCGCACCGCGATGGACGATTTGAAGAAACAGGCGCAGGAAATCGCCGAAACGCTGAAAGCCAGCGGTATCGAGACCTCCTGGGACCGCGAAATCATCGCGCTCATCGCCTACCTGCAGCGCCTCGGCACGGATATTCGTGTGGACTAGGCGCGGAGGAGAAACAGCATGTTCAAGAACCTTGTGGATTTTACCGGCTTCGAAACGCTCGACGTACTGACGACGGTGTTCTTTTTCCTCATCTTCGTCGGCATTGTCATCTGGGTCTTCTTCCTGAAGAAGAAATACGTTTCGAAAATGGAAAATCTCCCCCTCGAATCTGACGAAGGATCAACAACTGCGGACAAGGAGCAGGAATGAGTACGAAGCATCCCAAGGATGAAGTCTTTGAACACACGTTCGACGGCATCCAGGAATATGACAATGATTTGCCCGGCTGGTGGAAAAAGCTGTTTTACGGTACCATCATATTTGCGGTGCTGTACCTGCTGCACTTCCACGTGCTCGGTACCGGGGATCTGCAGCGCACCGAGTACATGAAGGAAATCGATCCGAACTACACCGAGCCCATGGTCGAAGTGTCCGGCGGAGTTTTCAACCGCTACACCTCACCGTTTCTCGCGAAGGAGGAGAATCTCACGCCCCGCGTCCGCGCAGAGCTCGACAGGGTTCTCAATGCGCCCTTCGACGAACACATGTACCGCGCGATGAGCAAAGCCACACCGGAACAGCTCGAGAAGCTCAAGGTGATTTTCCCCGACCTGCACGCCAACTATGAATCCGGTGAGATGATGCAACGCGAACCCCCGACCGCGGGCTCCTCCTCCGCCATCCCGTCCTCGCTGACCGACCCGCTGACGGACGCGGGACTGATAGCGGACGGAAAGAATACCTTCGAGACACACTGTGTCAGCTGTCACGGCGCGAACGGCGGAGGGGGCATCGGCCCAAACCTCACCGACGAGTACTGGATACACGGCAACAGCATGCAGGACGTCCTGCGCGTCGTCTACAAAGGCGTTCCGGCAAAAGGCATGATCGCCTGGGAGAAAACGCTCTCCCAGGAGCAGATCGAAAACGTGTCCAGTTACGTGCTGGTGAAGCTCGCGGGCAGCGACGTCCCGAACGGCAAGGCCCCGCAGGGTGAGAAAGTCGAGTAGAAACTGCGCGGTGCACGGCGGTTCCGTCCACGCGACGGAACCGCAGCCCGTGGCGCCGCAGCCCGTGGCGCCGCCGCCCGCGCCTGCCTGTCTCCGTGCGAGACTCCCGTTCCGGGGTACGCGCATGGCCCTTGAACGCGACGGTGCAGGGAGGCATATTTCAGGAACATCCTGAACGGAAAGGAAAACTATGGAAGCACATGATCCCGCGGAAGTCAAAGAGAAAGCGGAGGTCACATTCAGGGACAGGATTGCCACGGTAAATGAAGAAGGGGGACGCAACTGGGTGTACCCGAAGCAGCCGGACGGCCGTTTCTACACCTGGCGCAAAATTGTCAGCTACCTGCTGCTCGCCTTCCTCATCCTCGCGCCGGTCATCCGAGTCAACGGCGAACAGCTCATCCTGCTGAACATTCTCGAGCGGAAGTTCGTCCTTTTCGGTGTCACCTTCTGGCCGCAGGATTTCCACCTCTTCGTGCTCATCATGATCGCGACGGTGGTGTTCATCTTCCTGTTCACCGCCGTGTACGGACGCATTTTCTGCGGCTGGATCTGTCCACAGACCATTTTCATGGAAATGGTGTTCCGTCGCATCGAGTACCTGATCGAGGGCGATGCGCAGCAGCAGCGCGCACTCAACGCGCAGCCGTGGACGACAAGCAAAATCCTGAAGAAGACGTCGAAGCAGCTGATTTTCTTCGGCATCGCCTTTTTCATCAGCAACCTCTTCCTTTCCTATATCATCGGACTCGACGAGCTGCTCGTGATCATGAGCGAACCGCCCGCGGCGCATCTCGGCGGCTTCATCGCCATCCTTCTCTTCTCCGGTGCCTTCTATTTCGTCTTCGCCTCGTTCCGCGAGCAGGTCTGCACGCTGGTCTGTCCCTACGGACGCCTGCAGTCCGTGCTGCTCGATGAGAACTCCGTGGTCATCTCCTACGATTTCGAACGCGGCGAACCCCGCAGGAAATTCCGTAAAAACGAAGCGCGCGAGAACGCAGGCGATTGCATCGACTGCCACCAGTGCGTGGTCGTCTGTCCCACCGGCATCGACATCCGCAATGGAACGCAGCTCGAGTGCATCAACTGTACGGCCTGCATCGGCGCCTGCGACAATGTCATGGACAAGGTCGGTTTCCCGCGAGGACTGATCCGCTACGCCTCGTACAACGCGATCGCGACCGGAAGCAAGAAAATCTTCACCACGCGCGTCATCGCCTACTCGGCCGTGCTGACGGTCATCATTGCCGCCCTGCTCTTCCTTTTCTCGGCGCGAGCGGACGTGGAGACCACCATACTCCGCGCCCCCGGTACGCTGTACATCGCGCAGGGGGAGGACATCGTGCGCAACCTGTTCACGATCAAGATCATCAACAAAACGCGCGAGTCGCTGCCGATAGAACTTGAACTGCTCAGCCACGAGGGAACGCTGCAGATCGTGGGTACCAGCGCGGTGACGGCCCCACCCGGTGGCATCGCCGAAACCGCATTTTTCATCGATCTCGATCGCAGCCGGCTCGACGGCGTCAAAACGCCGATCACCATCGGTGTCTACTCCGGCGGCCGCCTTCTCGAGGATGTGGACACCGGTTTCATGGGACCCGCACGATGAATACCGAAAAGAAGACGAGACAACCCTGGGCCATCGGCATCACCGCGGTGATCGTCGTGTTTCTCGTGGCAACCATAACCGTGACCATCATGGTGAGCCGGCAGGAATACTCGCTGGTCACCGACAACTATTACGAGAAGGATCTCGCCTACCAGCAGGAAATCGACACGCGCATGCGCACGCGCGACCTCGCGCAGAAACCCGTCCTTGTACTCGACCGCGCCGCGAAATCCTGCAGCATCACCTTTCCCGCACGTGAGCACTACGGGGAGTTGCGCGGCACGGTCACCTTTTTCCGGATTTCCAGCGCACGGGGCGATTACCACGTGCCGCTGCAACTCAACAGCGCGGGAGAGCAGCACATTTCCGTCAGCGGCCTCGCAGCGGGCCAGTGGATACTGAAGCTGCGCTGGCAGGAGAAGGACCGGGAATACTTCATGGAAGAACGCATATACCTGCAGCACTGACGCCCCGGCTGCGGGAAACGTGGAGAAACAGAATGATCTGGTCTGCTTTTGTCATCGGACTCGTCGGCAGCGTGCACTGCCTCGGAATGTGCGGTCCCATCGTCCTGGTTCTGCCGGGCGAAGTGCGCGAACGCGGCCGCTTCTTCTTCAGCCGCGTACTGTACAATCTCGGTCGTGCGGTGACCTACGCCGCTATGGGACTGGTGGTCGGCTTCATCGGACAGAGTATCGCGCTGGCGGGCTACCAGCAGTGGCTGGGCATCGCGGCAGGCGCGCTGATGATACTCTCGGTGCTGCTGCCCACGAAGGCCGCACGAAAAATCCTCCCGACCAAGCAGTATGACCGGGCGCTGACGGCACTGAAATCCCGCCTCGGTAAACTGCTCGCCAACAGCTCGCAATCCTCCCTGTTCACGATCGGTATTCTCAACGGCTTTCTCCCCTGCGGACTGGTGTACATGGCCCTGGCAGGATCCCTGGCCATGGGCAGCGCGCTCGGCGGCGCGGCCTACATGTTTCTTTTCGGACTCGGCACCCTGCCGCTGCTCTTCGCCGCATCATACGCCGGCGGCATGATCACCGGCGAGATGCGACGGAAAATCACCCGTCTCATTCCGGTGGGCGTCTTCATCCTGGGTACGCTTTTCATTCTTCGCGGACTCTCCCTCGGTATCCCCTTCATCAGTCCGGACATGGACATGATGAAAAAGAAAGGCAGCATGGCGCCGGATAAGGCACGCGTCGAACTCGAGCATGGCGCAGTCCCGCCCTGCTGCCAGTAATCAACCGCCCCCTCGCATCGAATCAAGCGCCTCGTTGATCATCAACGCCCGCTCCTCCGTCAGTGCGCGGGAGAGCGGAGCGAGCGCTTCTTCAAAATCCCCGATCACATCCAGAGTACGCAATCCCTCATCCGTGATGCGTACGGCCACCCGGCGCCGGTCAACGGTATCCGCCGAACGCTCGACAAGCCCCTTGCCCCGGAGCCGCTCCACCAGCCGGGAAGTATCCGACATCTTGTCGAGCATGCGCTCCTGCAGCAGGGAAATCGTCGCGGGCTTCGGATGCTGTCCCCGGAGGATTCGCAGTATGTTGAACTGGGCGATGGTGAGTCCATGCGGCTTGAGCGCCGCGCTCAGGCGCGACACAAGCCAGCCGTGCGTGTACAGCACGTTCACGGCCAGCTTGTGCCATTCGCTTTTGAATCTCTGCTGCTTTATCTCTTCTTCAAGCGTCATGATTTATTCATCATGAGCTGCACGTCGATGTCGAGACGCACTTCCTTGCCGACCACGGCGCCGCCCATCTCCGTCATTTTGTTCCATTTCAGATTGTAATCGAAACGGTTGAGCGTGCCGGACATTTTGAAACCCGCCTTGGTGTTGCCCCAGGGATCCTGCACGGTACCGTTGTGCTTGACGTCGAGTTCGACCTGCTTCGTGACGTCACGGATTTTCAGATCGCCGACCAGCGTGTACGTGTTCTTGCCGGTCTTTTTCATCGACTTCGAAGTGAACGTCATCTTCGGAAACTTCTCCGCGTTGAAAAAATCGTCCGATCGCAGATGCTCGTCGCGCTTCTCGTTGTCTGTATCGATGCTCGCCACGTCCACCGTGAACTTCACCGACGCACCCTCGAAATCCTCACCCTTGGTCTTCACCGTGCCCTCGTAGCTGTTGAAATGTCCCTCGACCTCCGTTATCACCAGATGCGTCACCTCGAAACCGATGGTGGTGTGCGCCTTGTCAAAGGACCAGCTCGACTGTGAGAAGGCGGAAAGGGTGAAAGCGATGAAAAGCGCGGGAATGAGCATGAACCGTTTCATGGGAATCTCCTGATATATGAAAAGATAAATTCGTTGAAGGGTTTTCTTCAAATTGGGATATGTGTTACAACATGCATTGTCGGAGTAAACGTTCCCGTCGCGGCGAATTATTTCCTGCCGGGATGAAATATTCTTCAATTTTCGAAAATATCTCGCTTTTCAGTCCGTCTGGGCCAGTTGCGCTTCTTTTTCGTTGTGGAAGATCTTGTTTCGGCCCGCTCGCTGGGCTTCGAAGACGGAGTGTTTCGCCCGCTGCATGATTTCTTCGACGCTGTCAGCGTCCTGCGGAAAAACGACCACACCGCAACTGACGGTAGTGACCAGGTCGAATTCGGTGAACGTATGGGAGCGGATGGCGTCACAGACGGTTTGGGCGAAACGCAGCGTTTCGTCCACCCCGGTATGCGGGAGCATGACGACGAGTTCATCGGCGCCGTAGCGGCAGGCGGAGTCGTAGGTGCGCAGTTGTCGCTGCAGCAGTCCGCCGAACTCGCGGAGAAAGGCTTTGCGGGCCTCTCCGCCGTAGGTATTGGCGATGCGTTTGTAATTGTCGATATCCATCATGATCAGGCCCAGCGGTTCTCCCCCGCTGCGCGCGCGGTCCACATTCTGCTGCAGGTGTTCGGAGAAAAGGGAGTAGCGTTGCAACTCGGTTTCATGGTCGACGCGGTCGAGGCGGAGATTCTCCTCGTAGAGGCGGTTCTGGTAGTAGGCCAGCGCGGCGATACCAGCGAAGGCTTGCAGAACGGGAATATCGTTGTCGGTAAAGGTGTCGCGCAGGTCGCTGTCCGCGTACAGATAACCGATGGTCCGGTGATGCACGGCGATCTGCACGCAGATACAGGATGCGAACGGTGCTTCGAGTTCCACGCTTCTGGCGATTTCCGGCAGCAGCGTGGCGTCCGAGATCAGTATGGGACGCCCCGTCCACAGCAGTTCCCCAATGGACCCGGTCGCGACTTTCTGCCGGAATTCCTTGCAGAAGGTTCGGGAAATACCGTAGCAATTCTCGATGCGCAGGTACTCGGTTTCCCGGTCGATCAGCACGATGGCGCAGGCGCGGCAGTGGTAGAGTCGCACGATGCGGTCGACCACGAAGTGGAAGACGCGTTCATAATGCCGATGCGTGGTGAGAACGGACAGCAGATCGGAGAAGAACTCCAGGCATTGCGCGGACTTGATATCCTTCATGGCACACCTCCTCGCCCGCAGCTGCCTGCAGGCATTGATCTATATTGGAAAAGAGGATACGCGTGCGCCGGAAAAGGACCAGCATCCGGGAGTTGTACGACGGAATGTGCGGAGACAACGGTATTGTACTCGAAGTCGCGGATAATGTCAAGAGAAAACAGAAATCCCGGTCCTTTCGGATCGGGATTTCTGCCACCACTATTCAATCTTACACGGAGAGGAAGAATGAATAATCTCTATTTACAGGAGCGCGGGGCGCTCATCGGGATCAGTTGTTTTCGACAGGGACGTCGCTGAGGAGGATTTCGTTGATCGCCTGCACGAAGCTCTCTTTCGGGAGGGCCCCGGCGGCCATCTGCGGTTTGTCGTTCTTCGGCACAAAAAGGATGGAAGGAATGCTGCGGATACCGAACACCGCGGCGAGTTCCTGCTCGGCTTCCGTATCCACCTTGTAGATGTTCACCTTCCCCTTGTACTCCTCTGCCAGTTCCTCGAGAATCGGCGCCACCATCTTGCAGGGTGCACACCAGTCCGCGTAAAAGTCAATGATGCAGGGAAGTTCACCGGAGAAATCCCATTCTTTCTTGTTTTCGTAGTCGAAAACCTTGTCCACAAACGTCTGCTTCGTCAAATGTTCCATTGCGTCTATCCTCTATTTGATTTCGTGTTCACATTCATCGCCGTACTGAAGATATGATGCGTGTGTGTGTGGAAGGATTCAGGGGGGCGCGATCGCTGTGCGATCGCGCTGCGGGCGGTCCCGCTCCGCGGGACCGCGGGGGCGCCGCTTCGCGTCGCGCGAGGGTTCCGCTTCGCGGAACGCGAGCCCCTCGCAGGCCGAAGGCCCTTCGCAGGCCGAAGGCCCCTCGCAGGCCGAAGGCCTACCCCGCGGGGAGGGTTACGGTGAACGTACTTCCTTCCCCCGGGACGCTGTCGCAGCGTATGCTGCCGTGCATGGTGTCGACAAGTTTTTTGACGATGGAGAGGCCGAGACCGTTGGAGTATTCGCCGCCGGTGGGACGCGCGGAGAGCTTGGCGAATTTCTGATACAGCATGGCGCGATCCTCTTCGGTGAATCCGGGACCATGGTCGCGCACGACAATGCGCACACCGTCGGCATCGCGCGTGATTCCGCAATGCACGGTGCTGCCGGCAGGCGAGTACTTGATGGCGTTGGACAGCAGGTTGTCGAGTATCTGCTTGATGGCGGAGTCGTCCCCGAGCGCGGAAACGTCCTCGGTACGGTCTACGTGAATGCGGATATCCTTTCTCTCCGCCCAGCGCGCATGTTCCTCTCTTACGCGGACGAGGATGGGTGCGACGGGCACCGGCTCTGAATCCAGCTGCATGCGACCGGATTCGAGGCGGTTGATGTCGAGCAGGTTCCTGACCAGCACCAGCAGCTCGTCCGCCGTCTCGTACACCATGACCGCCTTGCGTCGCATGTACTCTGCGCTGCGCCCTTCCTCCGTGATGGATTCCGCGAGCATGCGAATGCCGCCGATGGGATTGCGCAGGTCATGGGAGACGATGCCCATCAGGTCGTTTTTCTCGCTGTTGAGTTGTTCGAGCAACGCGTTCTGTCGCGTCAGTTCACGGTTTGTGCGTTCGATTTCCGCGGCCTGTTGCTCGAGCATGCCCTCATGCTTACGAATTTCTTCGTTCGCCTGCTCGAGAGCCGCGTTCTTTTCCTCGAGAATTTCCGCGGAACGTTTCTTGAGCCGGTAGCGATTGGCGAGGAGCAGGACGATGACCACGAGCGAGACCGAACCGATGATGAGCATGTTGCGCAGCGAGGCCTGTCGCTCGAGTTCCGCCCTTTGCAGGGCGCGGTCGCGTTCGAGCAGTTCGCGTTCCTGGTTGAGCAGGCGGATCTCGTTGTCACGCTCGGCGGTTTCCAGTTGCTGGGCGCGGATGCTCGCCTCCTGCTCCTTGAGCTGCAGCTCGCTGATACGGCGGTTGCGGTTGAGCAGTTCTATGTTCTGTCGCTGCTCATGCAGCGTGCGGGCGCGCTTTTCGAGTTCCATCTCGCGGATCCGCTGCTCCTTCCTGAGCAGCTCATTCTCGCGATCGCTACGCTCGCGCTGCATGAACTCGTAGTTGGCCGTGATCTCGCTGATGCGCTTCGAGGATTCCTCGTTGAAGAGCGAATCCTTCAATGCCGTGTACTGCTGGTAGTATTGCAGGGCGGTCGATGGATCGCCCAGGGCGGACTTCGCCTCGGCGCAGAGCTTGAGCAGGTTGCGTTCGACGACGCGGGAGTTCGTCGCGCGTGTTATCTCCAGTGCACGCGAGGCAATGGCGAAGGCACGCTGCGCGTCGCGCCGCCGCAGGTGCAGGGTGGCGATACGCTGCATGGCCTCGGCCAGTCCGTGCCTGTCGCCGAGGGATTCATAGAGTTTCGCCGAGTACTCGTAATTCTCCAGTGCGCGAGAGTATTTGCCGAGCAGGTAATGCGTGATGCCGATGTTGAGATAGGTGCTCGCGATGCCCGGACGATCGCGCAATTCCTTTTTGATCTCGAGCGAACTCTGGAAACTCCGCAGGGCGTCGTCGTACTTGCCCTGGTCCATGTATATCACGCCGATGTTGTTGTAGGAGTAGGCGAGTCCCCGCTTGTCGCCGGCCATCTGGAAATAGCGCACGGCGCGGAGGTGGTAGCGCAGCGCGCGCTCCTCGTCGTCGAGCCGCCCGTGCACGATACCGATGTTGGAAAGCAGCGCGGCCATGCCCTGCCGGTCGTCGAGTTCCTCCTTGAGCTTCAGCGCCTTGAGGAAGAAATTCAGCGCGCGCACCCAGCTGCCCTGCTGGGCATAGCTGATACCGGAGCTTGCGAACGCGTTGGCCAGTCCGGGATTGTCGTCCACGCTGCGTGCCAGTTCCTCGGCGCGCTGTGAAATGACGATCGACTGCTCGGGATCGGTTTTCCGGTATTCCTGGGCCAGGTCGAGCAGCAGGCGCACGGTAACCGAGTCACGCAGTCCGCGTGCCTCCCGGCTGCGCAGCAGGGTCTCGAGCCGCGCGGTTTCTCCCTGCTGTTGCGCCTGCAGCGGAAGGAGCAGGACGGGGAGAAGGATGAGCATGAAGAACGGAACGGCGCGTTGCATATCAGCGGTCTCCCGGCGTTGATGAAGCCGCACCGCTACCGGCGGTGAGGGGATCTGTGCCGTAACGGCGAATTTCCTCGTAGTCCGATATCCCGTCGCCGTCGGAGTCCGGCAGGCGGGGGTCGGTGCGGAAGAGGCGGATTTCCTCGTAATCGGTCAGACCGTCGCGATCACTGTCCGCGGCGTTGGGATCGGTACCGTAGCGCAGCACCTCGTCCTTGTCGCTGATGCCCTCGCCGTCGGAATCCGGCAGCACCGGATTGGTGTGATAGAGCACGACCTCGTCCCCGTCATACAGTCCATCGCCGTCGGTGTCCACTTTCTTTGGGTCGGATCCCAGCCGTTTTTCCTCGGCGTCGATAAGTCCGTCGTTCTCCGTATCCTTCTGCAGGGGATCGGTGCCGTAGGAGAGCAGTTCCTCCCGGTCGCTGAGTCCGTCGCCGTCGCTGTCTGCGCGCGTGGGATCGGTACGATAGCGCGTCACCTCCACGTAATCGTTGAGCACGTCCCCGTCACTGTCCCAGTGCAGGGGATTGGTGAGATGAATGCGCACTTCCTCAAAGTCGCCGAGGCCGTCGCCGTCCGTATCCGGGTCGTAGGGATTGGTCCCCGCCTCCTCCTCGGCATCGTTGCCGAGGCCGTCGCCGTCGAAATCCGTATCCGCGAACAGGTGCCAGGTCAGTCCGAGCGAAAGCGTCAGGTAGGTGTCGTTCGCCGTTTTCTCGCGGACAGGATTTCCGGGGAGTCCCTGGCTCTGCTGCAGTTGCTCGACGAGCTGACCCGAATCGAAAGCGTCGAGCTCCCCGCTCATCACCAGGTGCGCCACGGCGCCGAGCTGCAGGGACAGTCGCCGTGTAATATGGTAATCGAATCCCGCTCCGACAGGCGCGGAGAGCACCCGGATACGCGGCTCGCCCGGCCAGGCGGCATCGCCGTTGGAATAATCCTCGGGCGAGAACTGCACCATGCCCGCACCGGCCTGCATCCACGCGTTGAAATACTGTCCGGGAAAAAAGTTGAGGCGCAACCAGGCCTCACCGGTGAGGAGCCGCGTCGCGCGATCGACCATGTTGGCCTCGCCGAACTGGAATTCATA
Source organism: Bacteroidota bacterium (assembly GCA_032250495.1). GTDB lineage: Bacteria > Bacteroidota > Ignavibacteria > SZUA-365 > SZUA-365 > BM516. The sequence goes on from JAVVFP010000008.1 coordinate 15,846, forward strand.
GGTCCCGCCCATGCTGCGACGGTGTCGCCGCGTGTAGTGGATGGTCGTGGCCTCGCCACCGAGTCCGAGTTCAAGTACCGGGGTCAGCGCATAGCGCAGATGCAGGCCGGCCGCGGGACCGACGTTTTCATCCGTGAATTCGCCGAAATACTTGCTCACACCTCCTGTGGCCGTCAGCGACAACCGTCCGTCGGCGTAGCGGGGACGGCCGGGCCAGCCGCCTGCCGGACGCAACACGATCTGCGCACAGACATCGCCGGCGAAAAGCAGTACGGCGAGCAGCGGCGCGGTGAAGTGCAGCATGGCGGACATTGAAGGTGATATGAGTCGTATCAGGGACATGAGGTGGCTAGCGCAGTCCTTCCCCGGCGGCGGCCAGTGTTACGATGTACATCTCCACGCGGCGGTTCCGCGCCCGGCCATCCTCGGTATCGCTCGCGGCGATGGGCTCCCGCTCTCCGTAGCCCACGGCACGGAGACGCTCCTCGTCCACACCGTGCGTGACGAGAAATGCTTTCACCGAGGCGGCGCGGCGCTCGGAAAGGCGCTGGTTGTACCATTCCTCCCCGTCAGTGTCGGTATGTCCGCGAATTTCCACGACCATGGAGGGATAGATTTCGAACAGGCGCACGGCCTCGCGGAGTATGGGGGCGTACTCTTCGCGCAGTTCGTCGCGGTCGAATTCGAAGGTGATATCGCTGAATGCGAGCAGATCGCCCTGCCTCAGTTGCAGGGAGTCCAGGCGCAGGGGTTTGCGCGTCCCCGCTTCCTCCGCGGGCGGCTGCACGTGCTGCACGCTGCGCCTGCGATAGCGTGCGTACGCTTCGGCGTTGCTTTCTCCCGCCCTGCGGGCGAAGGTGCTGTCCAAACGCGGCAGCGCCGCGACGATGCTGTCTATGTCCGCCGACTGTCGTGACTGCCGCCGCGTGACCACCGGGGCGATGAGGTAGGAAACGCCACCGCCGGGTAACGGACGCGTCTCGATCAGCTCGGCGTAGTATGGCTGCCCGGGCTGTGCCGTCGGACGATGTACAGGACGCGGCAATACGGAAGCGGTGTCGCCGTCGAGCGGATTGGTGCGTGTACCGAATACCTCGCTGGCGTCTCCGACACTGTCGCCGTCCGTGTCGGGACTGAGGGGATTCGTACCGTAGTAGGCGATCTCATCATAATCGAGCAGGATGTCGCCGTCGGTGTCCTCTTCCCGCGGATTCGTTCTGTACGTGACCACCTCGTTGAAGTCGAAAATGCCGTCGTCATCGGTGTCCGGCCGCAGTGGATCGGTCTCGTATACCTTGACCTCGGCATAGTCGTCGAGTCCGTCATAATCGGTATCCGGATTGCGGGGATTCGTGGTGTAGAGTATGACTTCCTCGTAATCGGAGAGCATGTCGTCGTCGGTATCCGGCTTGAGCGGATCGGTGTTGTACAACAGCACCTCGTCCGCATCGCTGAGCTGGTCCTCGTCCGTGTCCGGCCGTAGCGGATCGGTGCCGTACTTCGTGATTTCGAAATAGTCCCCGAGTCCATCGTCATCGGTATCCGGGCGCAACGGACTCGTTGCGTAGACGCGCACTTCCTCGAAATCCGTCAGTCCATCCACATCGGTATCGATGTCGTAGGGACTCGTGCCCAGTTCCACCTCCTCCTCGTTCGGGAGCAGGTCACCGTCGAAATCGCCGCTTTCGAAAAGGTAGAAGCGAACGCCCACGGTTGCCGCGGCGTAACTGTCGCCGAAACCGGACGGGACCGGCTGGTCCTCGCGTGCGCGACGGTTGTACTCGGTGGCGACCTCCTGTCCGTCGTACGCGTCGAAATCCCCGGTGAGGAGAAAGGTGTTGCGCAGAAGGACGGTCACCGAGAGGTTCCGGTAGAGAAAATGCTCGTACCCCACGCCCACGGGAATGGCGAGCGTGGCGGGAAAATCCGCGCTGGGTCGCAGGCGCGCGTCGTCGAAATCCTCGGCCCGGTACAGCGTGACACCGACGCCGGCGGAAAGGAACAGGTTATGAAAGCGCCGGGGGAACAGGTTCAGCTGCGCGGAAAGATCGAACGCGGTATAGGCAATGCCGCTTTCGACGATGTCGTCGCCGGGAGAAAAGAACTGGAAATCGTAGAGCGTGCGTGCGACGGCCTCCGGACGACGGGTCACAGGCAGGGAACCGACATCCGCCGTCAGCGCGAGGGTCAGTTCGGGAAACACGGCGTACCCGATCGCTGCTGCTGCGTGCAGTCCGCCCATCCCCCCTTCGAACTCCCCGAAATAGCTCGCCGGTCCGCCCCCTGCGGAAAGAGAGAGCAATCGCCCGGAAAAGCGCATCGGTGTTGACTTGTCCTCGAGAAGCTGCGCATGCGCGGGAGCGGAGAGGACAAGCGGCATACCGAGGAGGAGGAGAAGCAGCAGTATGTTCCGCGATGTAATGGTCATGAAAGCGGGAAAAGCGAGATATGGATATTCTATCTGTATAATCGATAAATACCGCCAATTGGACAAGTCCCTGTGTCCGGTCTCAGAATGTGAAACCGGTATTGAGCGAGAGGGCGAGGCGCTCGGACGACAGTGCCGCCTGGGCACTGAACGTGAGACGGCGGTCGGCGAAGCCACCCCAGATGCCGCCGCCGAAGGAAGTGTGCAGCGTGCGGGAGCGTTCTCCCGCGTAGTACACGCGGCCCGCGTCGGCGAACGCGAGTACGCCCCAGGTACCCGGAAACAGCAGGCGAACGCTGCCGACGCGCAGGCGCAGTTCACAAGTGCCCAGCGCGGAGGCATCCCCGGCGAAGCGCTCACGGTTGTATCCGCGCAGCACGGTGGAACCGCCCAGTGTCGCCGCCTGATAGAACGGGTAGCGTCCCCAGATTTTCTGCACCCGCGTCCGCAGCGCCAGTGTCAGTCCATCGCGCAGATCCAGGTAGGCGCGCAGGTCCAGGCGGCCGTCGGCGAAGTGCCGCCGGTTGTCGAGCATGATCGGGTAGTAGCTCGCATGCAGCGCGGCAAGGAAACCGTGCATGGGAAGACGGGGATGCTCACGCGTGTCGTATTCCAGGGTGCCGAATA
>JAVVFP010000432.1:0-3191 GCA_032250495.1 Bacteroidota bacterium
GTCGTACACGCCCCGCAGCTTTCCCCCGCAGCTTTCGCGAATCAGGTCCACCGCGCGTCGCAGCGCCCAGACGGTTATGCCCGGGTCCGATCCGCGTTCGAAGCGGTAGCTCGAATCCGTGGACATCGAGAGCAGCTTTGCGGTACGGCGCACTGAGGAGGCGTTGAAGTGCGCGCTCTCGAGCAGTATGGTGGTGGTCTCGTCGTTCACAGCGGAATTCTCTCCGCCCATGACTCCTGCGAGCGCGACGGGCTTTTCTGCGTCACAGATCAGCAGCGCGCGCGGGGGGAGCTCATGCGCTTCCCCATCGAGCGTGACGAAGCGTTCACCCGGGGCAGAAGGACGCACGACAATGCGTTTTCCTTCAATCATGCGGAAATCGAAGGCATGCATCGGTTGCCCGATCTCCATCATGACGTAGTTGGTGACATCGACGATATTGTTTATGGGACGGATGCCGACCGCAGTCAGGGCGCGTTTCAGCCATGCGGGTGATTCCTTCACGGTGACGCCATCGAGCAGGGCCGCCGAGTAGCGGGGACAGAGCTCCGCGTCCTCAATGAGAATTTCGAGGGAGGCCGTGTCATCCGTCTCCTCTGCAGTGTCGGAGCGGGAGGCCGTGTCATCCGTCTCTTCGGCGGTGACGGACGGGAAGCGCAGCGGCGAAGCGGTGGCTGCGGCGATGTCCCTGGCCGAACCGATATGACTGAGCGCATCGCCGCGGTTGGGTGTGATGCCTATGCCGAAAATGACGTCGTCGTAGGCGAGATGTTCGGCGAGGGGCGTGCCGGGAACGGCGTCCTCAGACAGCACGGCGATCCCCTCGTGCTTATCGTCGAGTCCGAGCTCCGAACTCGAGCATATCATGCCGGCGGATTCCACCCCGCGCAGCTTTCTGCGATCGATGGTGAAGCCGAGCTTCTCCATGACCGCGCCGACGCGGGCGAACATCACCTTTTGTCCGGCCGCCACGTTCGGCGCACCGCAGACGACGGTATGCACCGCTTCCCCGTCCTGCACGGTGCAGACGGAAAGCTTGTCCGCGTTGGGGTGCTTCTCACAGGTGAGCACCTCGGCTACCACAATATTCTTGAAGGCATCGCGCCGATCTTCAATGGATTCAACCTCAAGACCGACATCAGTTAACAGTGCTTCGAGCTCCTCGACATCTTCGGGGAGATCGACATATTTTCGGAGCCAGTTTGATGATAAGAGCATGATCAGTTGAATTGATGGTTGACGCGCATGTCATTTTCAAAAAGCAGGCGGATGTCGTCGAGTCCGTGACGAAGCATTGCGGTGCGTTCGATACCGATGCCGAAGGCGTAGCCGCTGTACTGTTCCGGATCCACATCGACGGAGGCGAAGACATTGGGATCCACCATGCCACAGCCGAGAATTTCCAGCCAGCCGGTTTGCTTGCATACGCGGCAGCCTCTGGCGCCACACAGATAGCAACTGATATCCATTTCCGCCGACGGTTCAGTGAACGGGAAGAAGCTCGGACGGAAACGGTATTTCAGTGCGGAGCCGTAATACATTTTCGCGAAAGTGACCAGTGTCCCCTTCAGGTCGGCGAAGGTGACGTCGCGGTCGACGAAAAGACCGTCCACCTGGTGGAACTGCACATGACTGCGCGCGGAGATCACCTCGTTGCGATACACTTTCCCGGGAAAAATCGCACGGATCGGGGGGCGGTGTTTTTCCATCAGACGCACCTGCACGGGCGTGGTGTGCGTGCGGAGCAGGTGTTTTTCGGTGAGGAAAAACGTGTCCTGCATATCCCGCGCGGGGTGGTCTGCCGGAAAGTTCAGCGACTCGAAATTGTAGTAATCCGTTTCGATTTCCGGACCGTCGGCCACGCTGAATCCCATGCGGCGGAAAATGCTGCTTATCTCGTCCACGGTCTGCGAGACGATATGCATGTGTCCCCGTGCGGGACGGCGTCCCGGCAGCGACAGGTCCACGCCGCCGCCCTTCCCCGCCGTATTCTCGGCCAGGGCCGCCGCCGCGTCATCGAGCAGCTGCTGTGCAGTCTGCCGCAGCGCGTTGAGCGCCTGGCCGGTCTGCGGCTTTTCTTCTTTCGGCACGTTTTTCAATTCATCGAACAGGCCGGCGATCTTCCCCTTCCGCGCCAGGTAGGCGATGCGGTAAGCGTCGATGGCGGCCTCGTCCTTGAGCTCCGTGGCGGCCTGCCGGACTTCCTCCAGCATGCGCGCGATGCGTTCTTTCACTTCCTTCTCCTGTGGGATCAGCGAGATGATGTCGTTTCTTCCGAAATAAAAAACGGGCATGACATGTGAGAACGACTCTCCATGCAATGCCCGCCATACAGTCGAGAATTGGCTTACTGAGTCGCCAGCTTCACGATCTCGGCAAACGCGTTGCTGTCGTGAACGGCGATGTCCGCCAGCATCTTGCGATTGATGTCGATGTTACTCTTGTTCAGGCCGTCGATCAGACGCGAATAGCTGACGCCATGCGTGCGCGCGGCGGCGTTAATGCGCGTGATCCAGAGACTGCGCATGGTACGTTTTTTCACGCGACGGTCGCGGTACGCGTACTGCAGCGACTTGTCGACGCGGTGTTTCGCAACAGAAATCAGCTTGCTGCTTGCACCGTACATGCCCTTCGCGCGCTGAAGTGTTTTCTTCCTGCGACGATGCGAAGCGACCTTGTTCGTTGAACGGGGCATGAATTCACCTGTGCTCTATGAGATTAGATAATCTTTTTAATACGCTTTTCATCAGCCTGATCGACCATGGTGGACTGGCGCAGATTTCTCTTGCGCTTGGTGGTCTTCTTGGTCAGGATGTGGCTGCGATACGCTTTCACGCGCTTGATCTTGCCCGTGCCGGTCACCTTGAAGCGTTTCTTTGCGCCGGACTTTCCTTTCATTTTGGGCATGCCTGCATACTCCTTTTGAATTCGGTCGAACTATAAAGCTAAGTAATATACAAAATTCTCGCGAATTGATCCAGCATTCCTACTGGTCTTCTTCCTGCGCATCCCCTTCCACGAGGGCCTTCTCGAGATCCGCAATTTTCTTCTTGTCCGGCGCAAAAATGGCAATCATGGAGCGGCCTTCCATGTTCGGGTCCTTTTCAACGATGGCGATATCCTCAAGCGCTGCCTTGAGCTTCTGTATCAGCTGCAGTCCCAGCTCCTGATGCGCCATCTGCCTTCCGCGG
>JAVVFP010000433.1:0-3185 GCA_032250495.1 Bacteroidota bacterium
GCCGCAGGCGCAAACACGCGCCGCAGGCGCAAACACGCGCCGCAGGCGCAAACACAATTCCGAAATCCCCCGGCAGGTTGTACATTAGTGATGTACTGCACATTACTGCGAATACAATGCATATCGATAAAAACGGCGTAGACTGTAAACATTTCAACGGGTACAAGCCCTGTTTCCCGGGGGAGGACTGCAGCGAAGGCTGCCGCAGGGAAAATCCGATCGGGACGCGCGTGCTCATCGTCAATCTCGACGCGATGGGTGACGTGGTGATGACCACGGCGCAGCTGGCGGGCATCAAACGGGCGTGGCCGGTGAGCCAGGTGTACTGGATTACCCGCGGCAACGCGCAGCGGCTGCTGCAGGACAATCCGCTGATCGACCGCGTTTTTCCCTGGGACGATGTCAGCCGCATGATACTGCAGCAGCAGCACTTCGACCTGGTGCTCAACGCGGACAAAAGTCTCGACGCCTGCGCCTTCGCGGCGTCCCTGCAGACGGATGCGCTGCGCGGCTTCACGATTTCGCGGCGGGGCCAGATCGTACCGGCCAACCCGGAGGCGGAATACAATTTTCGCATGGGACTCGACGACGCGCTGAAATTCCGTGAGAACCGGCGTACGGGACAGGATATTCTCGCCGAGAGCTGGAAACTGCCCTATGACGGCGATGAGTACATCCTCACGCTGTCCGAAGAAGAGCGGCGTTTCAGCGCGGAGCGCCGCGCGGCGTGGAAGCTCGACGGCCGCGTTGTCGTGGGTTTCAACACCGGCTGCTCGGAGCTTTTTCCCAACAAGAAAATGACTGTCGATCAGCATGTGCGCCTCATCCGCAGGCTCGCCGACGACGAGCGACTGCTTTTCCTGCTGCTCGGGGGACCGGAGGACAGCGCGCGCAACGCGGATATCGCCGCGCAGCTCACGGACCTGCAGTCCACCGGACGGCTCGTGGCGACACCGACGGAAGAGGGACTGCGTCGCGGGATCTGCTATGAGAACCTGGCGGACGTCGTGGTCACCGGCGACAGCTTCGGGATGCATCTGGCCATCGCACTGCGCAAACACGTGCTCGCCTGGTTCGGACTCTCCTGTTGGGAGGAAATCGACCTTTACGGACGGGGCCGCAAATTCATTCCCGAGGGACTGCACTGCGCGCCCTGCTGGAAGCGCAGCTGCCCCTACAACCTCGAATGCATCGACATGATCGATCTCGACGGCATCGCCGCCGCCGTGCGCACGTATGCCGATTCCCATGCAACGCAGAAACATTCGGAGGAACGCGTATGACGTCCGGAGGAACGCGTATGACGTCGCGGCACAGAAACCTTGCAGGGGGAGGACACTTCCTGCTTGTCATACTCCTCGTCGTTGCGTCCGCCTGCGGGGGACGGGACACCGAGGCGCAGCTGCAGGGTCCCTGGAAGAACGGCGACGGCAATCTCCTTCGTTTCGCCGGGGGGGACAAGGCCTTCATCGGGCAGGAAGGACTCTCCGGAGAAGGGGAATGCCGCTACGAGGTCATCGGCGACAGCGTGCGCGTGCGCACCCTGCCCGGGGACGATGCGTCGGTGAACACGTATTTCCTGCACCTCGCCGGGGATACCCTCTACCTCGACGCGATCAGCCTCGAGCGTCCCGGTCAGCGACAGCGCATCGCGGGCGAGGAACTGGCGCGCCGCACGGGCAAGCCGGCATACAAGCTGCATTTCACACGCATCGCGGAGGACACGCCATGAGACATATCCCCGACCAGCGTCCACTCATCGCCCCATCCCTGCTCTCCTGTGACTTCTCCCGCATCGCAGAGGAGGTGCGCGCCGTCGAGGACGCGGGCGCAGACCTGCTGCACGTTGACGTGATGGACGGCCATTTCGTGCCCAACATCACCATCGGTCCACTCATCGTCGACGCCATCAATCGCCACGCGAAAAAACCCCTCGACGTGCACCTGATGATCACCGAGCCCGACCGCTATCTCGCGGATTTCCGCAAGGCGGGCGCGGACATCCTCACCGTGCACTGGGAAGCCTGTCCCCACCTCCATCGCAGCGTGCAGGCCATACACGATCTCGACGCCGACGCCGGCGTCAGCATCAATCCCGCGACACCGGTGGCGCTGCTCAAGGACATTCTCGACGACATCGAACTCGTGCTCGTCATGAGCGTCAATCCTGGCTTCGGCGGCCAGCGCTTCATACCCCAGGCCATGGAGAAAGTCAACGAACTGCGCCTGCTCGCGGACGAACGTGGACTGACCGACCTGCGCATCGAGGTCGACGGCGGCGTCACCCGCGAGAACAGCCAGGCCCTGCAGCAGGCGGGCGCGGACATTCTCGTGTCGGGTTCGGCCGTGTTCCGCTCGGGGGATTACGGGGAGTATATCCGCGCGCTGCGCGCGTAGCTCGTTGCTCGCTGACGCTCGCGCGGGGGTCCGCCTCCGACGGCGTCTCCGGCGGACGCTGGTGTCCCGCTGCGCGGTACGCACGGGCGCCTCGCGGCTTCGCGCCGCTCGACGCGCATGAGCTCGCTTCGCTCGCGCGGAAAGACCCGTTCAACACAATCCGTCTAATCACATTCACGCGTTCCGCGAAGCGGAACTCAGGCCGCGTACACGCTGTTCTGACAGTACGCAAACGGACAGGGAGTACCGTGACAACAGTAAAGAAACAACGATATGGCAAGCCCGTGCACATGCTGCGTGAGCGGCGCATCGCAGTGCCCGAGGAACATGTCATCGCGCTGTGGCTGCGTGAACTGCGGCCGGAGCGCCGCTTTATGCTGCACGACGGGAAATCGCTGCGGGTGATCGAGACGGGACGGCGCAATCTGCACGACGGTCCTGATTTTCTCGATGCGCGCATCGTTGTCGACGACCGCCTGCTGCGAGGCGATATCGAGGTGCACACGCGCGAAGGGGACTGGCGGCGGCACGGGCATGGGAACGATGTCCGCTACCGCGGCGTCGTGCTGCACGTATGCCTGTACGCGGAAGCCACGAAACGCGCTGACATCCCATTGCTCGTCCTCGCGACCGAGATGGACGCGCCGCTGCGCTCGTCCTGGGCAGCGCTGCGACGAGAGCTGCATGCCTTCCCCTGCGCCGCGCCGGGAGTACCGCCATCCCCCGCCCTGACCGGGGCGATGCTTGCGCTGACTGCCGCCGAACGCTTTGCGCGCAAGTGCGGGCGG
>JAVVFP010000434.1:0-3180 GCA_032250495.1 Bacteroidota bacterium
GCAGCCTGCGCCGAACTGCGGCGAACGCGGGGATTCACCTGCGTCCCGCCTCCGGCGGGACTACGGCGAACGCGTGGGTCCGCCTGCGACGGACGCTTGGACGCCGCTGACGCGGCGTGCTTTCATGCGCGCCGAAGGCGCACACGCATTCCGGACGCCGAGGCGGCCGGAATGCTCGCGGTCCCGCGCAGCGGGACCCTGCGCAATCCGCGCGGGGAAGCCGCGCGGATTGCCATTGCGCGTAAACGCTGATTTTCGGATACTGTCCGCTCTGTAGAAATTACCCCATCCTTCGAGCATGCCCATGAAATCCCTTGCTGCCGTATTCCTCGTTCTCGTGCTTTCCGCCCCGCTGCTTTCCGCGCAGGGTTGGGAGTGGCAGAATCCACTTCCTCATGGACAGGGCATCAATGACATCACCATGGTGGACGCGCAGACCGGCGTGGCGGCCTGCGACAACGGCTACTATCTGTTCACGGCCAACGCGGGCATCACGTGGAGTACGCGACGGATCGCGCGCGCCAGCATCGCGCGCATGCTCGGTGCGACGGACGGTGGGATACTGGCCGTCTGTGACAAGCGACGCATTTACCGCAGCGCGGATCGCGCCTATTCATGGGACCTGGTCTACGAGGGCTTCGACAACGGCCAGGGACAGCCGTCGGACATGACGGCGGTGGACGCCAACACCTTCGTGGGGTTTCTCAACGGCGCCCACCTGGTGATTTCCGAGGACGGGGGACGCAACTGGCGACAGATCACTTCGGTGAATTTTCTCGGAGAAACACTCTACAGCATTTCCGCACAGTCGCCGACTACCTGGTTCATCGTCACTTCACGCAACGTGCTCAAGACTTCGGATCGCGGGAAGACCTGGCAGTACGTCAACGAAGAGTACCAGGCACGCGGACTGCAGCGCTTCGTGTACGTCGACAGCCTCTACGGCTATCAGCTGCGCGAGGGACAGCTGCTCCGTACCCATGACGGCGGCGCGAGCTGGACGGAGATGGACATTTTCGGTTTCGACACGGTCACCGATCTCGTCGCCGGCGCGGCGCTCGGGGAAAACGTGTTCTGCATGAGCCGCGGACGCTACCTGATCAACAAGTCCGACGACGCCGGCGCAAGCTGGAACATCAGCCTCACCGAGTCCGCTTTCGACAATGCCAATCCCCGCGCCATCGCCTTCATCGACGACCGTACGGGCTTTATCGCAGGGGACGGCGGACGCATACTGCGCACGGTGGACGGCGGCCTCTCCTGGTCCATCGTCCACGGCATCGGCTATATCGGCACGGTCGCGGACCTGCTGTTCTGGGACCGGGACCACGGCGTGGCCACCACCTTCTCTTCCACGCTGCTCGTCACCTCGGACGGTGGGAACCGCTGGGACGAGGTCCTTCCCTCGGCGGCACATTCCCTGCGACATGTCTCACGGGCACCGGAAGGAACGCTGTATGTGGTGGGTGTCACCTCCGGAAACGAGTACGAGCTGCTGCGCTCGGACGACGAAGGACTCAGCTGGACGCTGGTCAGCCGACTCCCGCTCGACTACCAGAGCAACCGCCCGGAAATTACACAATCGCTCTACGCCCGGGCAGGCGGTGAGATATGGATCGGTGCCACCTACAGCATACTGCTCCATTCCACCGACGGCGGCATGACCTGGGAGCGCAGCGTGGTGGGCACTTCAATACAGAACCCGTATTCCACCGGAACCGACATGTTCTTCTTCGATCCGTCGACCGTCATCTACATCCGCAGCAACTCCGTGGAAATATCCACCGACGGTGGCGAGACATGGGAAAGCCGTTTCACCAGCGCGGGTCGCTCCCTGCGCGAAGTGCAGTTCGTCTCCCCCGACGTCGGCTTCGCACTCATACCCATGGAATTCGCACGCACGACGGACGGTGGTGCGACATGGGATATTTCATGGAATTTCTCGCCTACCCTCCTGCACTATTTCGACGAGAACAACGGCGTCATGCTCTGGTCCAACGGCGACGAAGATGATCTCGCCTACCTGCTGCGATCGAGCGACGGCGGACGCAGCTGGGAACGTTTTTCGATGAACGAACGCGTGAGCTTCGGCAGCTGGTTCTGGCTGAACACCGAAACGGCCTGGGCCTACGGCTACAGCGGAATGATACGCCGCACGGACAACGGTGGCATCGCGTCCGCTCCGGCTCTCGCCGCCATGCCCGCCGGACTGCAGCTGCAGCCCGGTTATCCGAATCCCTACACCCGCGCCCGCCACGATGCCGTGACCGTGCCGTTCACGCTCGCGCGTCCCGCTCGCGTCACGCTGACACTGTACGACATGCTCGGACGTCCCGCCGCCACCCTGGAACGCGGTGGACTCGAAGCCGGCACCCACAACATCGTCATCGACCGCTCCACGCTCGTCACCCTCGCGCCCGGCATGTACCTCTACCGCATCCGCGCCGGTGCGGAGCTGCAGACGGGACGCATTCTCCTCCGTTAGGCCACGTGAATTCTTCCCCACCCGTGACGGATAATCAGGAATCGCGCCCTGCCGGGCGCACACAAAAAAAACCGTCCGCAGTACGCGGACGGTTTTCATTTTGGAGGATGCGCTGCAGTGATCAGTCGCCGTTGCTCTCGATTTCCCAGGTGGAGCCGCTATGGAGGAGGCTGTTGAGATCGCCGGCGCCTTCTTTTTCAATGGCCATGGCGACGTGACGATCGAGTTCGTCCTCGTAAGTGGGACGCTCGATATCGAGAAAGACGCCGAGGGGCATGGGGAAGTCCGGCGAGTCGTTCATGTGGCCGAGAATGAAGGCCAGCTCCTTGGACTTCTCATCGTGCACGAGCAGGTCGCTTTCGCTGTAATCGTCGAGGGAGACGATCTGCGGACGGAAACCGTCGAGGCGTATTCCCTTGTCACGATTGTTGCCGAACACCAGTGGCTTGTCATGTTCGAGCACGATGGTGTTGTCGCCGCGGGTTTCCTTGTTCGTGTACTTCTCGTACACCTTGTCGTTGAAGATTACGCAGTTCTGCAGCAGGTCGATGAAGGACGTCCCCTTGTGCTGGGCCATGCGCAGCAGCATTTCCTTCAGGTGTTTCGGATCGCGGTCCATCGAGCGCGCGACGAAGGTACCTTCGGCGCCGAGCGCGATGAGCACGGGATTGAAGGGGTGGTCGATCACGCCCTGG
>JAVVFP010000436.1:0-3175 GCA_032250495.1 Bacteroidota bacterium
CTACCGTCTCCGTTACCCAGAAGCACGCTGATATCATCAGAAAATTCATTGGCGGTGACTAGGTCGGGTACCCCGTCGCCGTCCAAATCGGCGACCTCAGCCGCACCAGGAGCGTCGCCCGCAACGAAGGCTTGCGCAGCCTGAAAGCTGCCGTCTCCGTTGCCCAGCAGCACGCTGACACCATCATTTAACTTATTGGCGGTCACCAGGTCCGGCACGCCGTCGCCGTCCAGGTCGCTGGTTGCGACCGACTGAGGAACATTTCCAACACCAAACCGGCCAATTGAAGGAAATAACCCCGCTCCGCCAGCACCGAATGTGAAGCCCGCAAGCTGGCCGTCACGCTCGCGCTCGAATACGCCGAGGTGCCGTACGAAAAACTGTGGGACGAGGACGTGCTCACCGGCAAGCTCGACGAATACGACTGGCTGCACCTGCATCACGAGGATTTCACCGGGCAGTACGGGAAGTTCTACGGTCAGTTCAGCACGTACCCGTGGTACATACAGCAGGTCGCGATCAACGAGGCCATGGCAAAGCGTACCGGCTTCGCCAAGGTCTCGGAACTGAAAAAAGCCGTGGCCCGTGAGATCAAGAAGTATATCGGTGGGGGCGGCTTCATGTTCGCCATGTGTTCGGCCACGGACACCTTCGATATCGCGCTCGCAGCCGAGAACACGGACATCTGTGACGTGATGTTCGACGGGGACGCGCCGGACCCGGACTTCCAGGAGCGGCTCGATTACGAACGCGCACTCGCCTTCGAGAATTTCAAGCTGGTGAAAAATCCCTACGAGTATGAATACAGCGACATCGACATGACGCCCGCCTACGGAGGCCGGCCGGACAACGATTATTTCTCCCTGTTCGACTTCTCCGCGAAGTACGATCCCGTTCCCAGCATGCTGACGCAGAATCACGTCAACGTGATCGCGGGCTTCCTCGGACAGACCACCGCCTTCAGGAAAGACCTCATAAAAAAATACGTGACCATACTCGCGGAAAAGGACGGGACGAAAGAGGTCAAGTACCTGCACGGGAATTTCGGCCGTGGAACGTTCACGTGGTACGGCGGACACGATCCGGAGGACTATCAGCACCGCGTGGGCGATCCGCCGACGGACCTGTCGCTGCACAAGAATTCCCCGGGGTACCGTCTCATCCTCAACAACATTCTTTTCCCCGCGGCAAAGAAAAAACAGCTGAAAACCTGATGTCCATACTCAGACTCAAATGCGCGAGCAACAGCGGCTGGGCCGCCGCCGCCCTCGCCGATATCGATGCGCTGCTCTGCGACCATGTGCACTGCGAGAAGAAGGCGGCCGTCACCGCGCTCAGTTTCGTCAATCGCTACCCGGATCGCACCACGCTCGTGGAACAGATGATCTCCCACGCGCAGGAGGAACTCGAACATTTCGCCCTGGTCATGGGACAGCTCAAGCTTCGCGGCACCGTCCTGCGCCGGGATACGCCGGATCCCTACGTGAACGCCCTTCTCAGCCATACGCGCAGCGGGGAGCCCGGTCGCCTGCTCGACGCGCTGCTCGCCGCGGCCCTGATCGAGGCGCGCTCCTGCGAGCGCTTCCAGCTGCTGATCGATGCGCTGCCCGATGGTGGCGATCTGCGCGGCCTCTACGACGGCCTGATGCCCTCGGAAGCCCGGCATTACACGATGTTCATGAATCTCGCGCGCGAATACCATCCCGCCGACATCGTGGAAGCGCGTTTCGAGGAGTTCGCCGCGTGGGAGGCCGAGATCGTCCGCGCCCTGCCGAACGAAGCCCGCATGCACGGCTGAGTACCGTCTTCCTCCGTCCCAACCGCTCCCACCTCTCCGCTTTCCGGCACGCATGTGATATTCCCGCTTCCCCAAAATACCCCCAGGGGGTATCGTCTCCGCTTTCATCTGCTTCCACGCAAATATCAGGATACCCCCAGGGGGTATGCAGCCTGTCCCTCTCAGTCCCCGTCCGTCGCTGAGTCCCCGTCCGTCGCTGAGACCGCGTCCCTGTCGCTCAGGCCACCTGTGTTTTGCCGCGCCAGGCGGCGATGGCCTTGTGCAGGGTGATGCTTGCGGATTCGGCGCATTCGTATTTGTTTTCCGGGATGCCGCCGAGCCAGTCGACGATGTCGCGCATGGCGATATGCTCGACCTCCGCGACCGTGCGCCCGATAATCATCTCCGTCAGTCCGGAAGCCGATGCCTGCAGGCCGGAACAGCCCACGAACTGGAACGCGGCATCGCGTATCACCCCGTCCTCTATACGCAGATCGAGGAAGAGGATGTCGCCACAGCCGGCCTGATGCTTGACATGCACCGTGGGTTCCGCCAGCTCACCGTAGTGCAATTCCTCATCGAGCAGCCGTATGGCCTTGTCCGAGTAACCGAGTGCGGCGAGCAGTTCCTTGCGCATGGCATCCATGACGGTGGCTCCTTTGATAAAGGGAAACAAAGCGGTCGCCGGTAAAGTACGGAATCGGGCTGAATTCTGCCGGTTTGTTTCATCTGGCCGAAATCACTAGCTTTGTGAATCTTGCAGATTCGCAGAGAACCGTTACCAATATCTGAGTGCGTGGAGAAACAGCATGAGTGTTTTAATTGACAGGAAAAGCCGCGTCATCGTCCAGGGACTGACGGGTTCGGAAGGCAGCTTTCATGCCCAACAGATGATCGACTACGGCACGAAAGTGGTCGGCGGGGTGACGCCGGGCAAAGGCGGCACCGAGCACCTCGGCGTTCCCGTGTTCAACACGGTGAAGGACGCCGTGGCGAAGACCAGGGCCGATGTTTCCGTGATTTTCGTGCCGCCCTTCGCAGCGGCCGACGCCATCATGGAAGCCGCGGACGCGGGCGTCGCACTCATCGTCTGTATTACCGAGGGCATTCCCACCCGCGACATGGTGCAGGCCTACGACTTCGTCCAGCAGCGCGGCGTGCGCCTGGTCGGTCCCAACTGTCCGGGAGTCATTTCCCCGGGCAAGGCCAAGGTCGGCATCATGCCGGGCTTCATTCACAAGAAAGGCCATGTCGGCGTGATTTCACGCAGCGGCACGCTCACCTACGAAGCCGTTCATCAGCTGACGACGCTCGGCATCGGGCAGTCGACCTGCATCGGCATCGGCGGCGATCCGGTGATCGGAACACAGTTCGTCGACGCACTCGCCCTGTTCAATG
>JAVVFP010000435.1:0-3175 GCA_032250495.1 Bacteroidota bacterium
AACATCGGGACGACGGTGACGAACACCCTCGTCGTTCCCGATTCGGGGACATACCAGGTCACCGCGACCGACAGCAACGGCTGTGCCGTCGTCTCCAATCCCGTTCTGTTGCGGCGCGCCCCCGCTCCGCTGCTCGAACTCATGGTCGACGGCCCCGTGCTGCGCTGCGCAGAGGACAGTGTCACGCTGCGGGCCACGCCGGGCTTCGTGGAGTATCGCTGGAGTACCGGTGCGCAGGGAGCGCTGTCCTCCATTCCCGGCGGCGCGAGCGGTCCGTACTGGGTGACTGCCGTCGATGCGAACGGCTGCACGGCGCAATCGGATACCGTCGTCCTCACCGTGCTGCCGCGTCCCGCCGTGGATCTGCGCGCTGCCGGCGACAGTGTACATTGCGGCAGCGGACGCGTGCGTCTCGAAGCGACTCCGGGCTTCGCGGCCTACGAATGGAGCAACGGCGCGCTGACCGACGCACCGTGGCTCGAAGTGGATGAATCGGGGGTGTTCGTCGTCATGGTGTGGGATACGAACGGCTGTCGCGCACGTTCCAACCCGGTGCGTGTCACCTTTCATCCGCGTCCTGAAGTGTCACTGTGGATGGACGGCGGTTTCGTGCTGTGCAAGGGGACGGCCAGCACCATGCATGCGACGCCCGGCTTCCGGCACTACCGGTGGAGCACGGGGGAGACGGGGAACATGAGCAGCATCGCCGTCACCGACAGCGGACGCTACTGGGTGGAGGTCGAAAACGCCTTCGGTTGCAAGGGGTACTCGGACACCATGGACGTCAGCATCGGTGACGAGCTGCTTCCGCGCATCGTGGCCGACAGCGACACCATTTGTCCGGGGGGACAGGTGACGCTGGACGCCGGTCCGGGGTACGACCGTTACGCGTGGAGCACAGGGGACAGTTCGCAGACAACCGTGGTCCGCCGTCCCGGAACGTTCAGCGTCACCGTGTTTTCGGCCAACGGCTGCAGCGGGGACACTACGCATGTGGTCTGGCCGGAAACGCTGCCAGCGATCAGCGGCTCCCGCGACACGCTCTGCCTGGGCGACGAACGAACGCTCGATGCGGGACCGGGGTACGCGTCGTATCTCTGGAGTACCGGGGAGGCCGAACGCAGTATCACCGTCACGGGTTCCGGCCGCTACACGGTGGAAGTCGTGACG
The DNA here is from genome assembly GCA_032250495.1 of Bacteroidota bacterium. Lineage (GTDB taxonomy): Bacteria > Bacteroidota > Ignavibacteria > SZUA-365 > SZUA-365 > BM516. The sequence goes on from JAVVFP010000435.1 coordinate 1,171, forward strand.
ACGCGCGGCTGCGTACTGGCCGACACCGTCGACGTATACAGTTTCCCCCTGCGTCCCCTCACGCTCGAAGGTGCACTGACCGTCTGTCCCGGCAGCGAAATCGTGTATCGAGTCGGCGGGGACAGCCTGTCCTCGGTGGACTGGTCCCTCTCCTCCGGCGGCACGCTGCGCGCGGGGAATACGCCGGATGAAATCATTGTCCTCTGGCAGGACATGGGGATGCATTCGCTGACCATGCGCGCGGTTCTGCACCCCTCCGGCTGTCGCTACGACAGCAGCCTGCAGATACTCGTCGAAAACGTGGTCGCACCCCCCATATCCGGGACGACCGCGTTCTGTCCCGGCGCAACGACATGGCTCCGTGTGCCGGCGCATGCGGGAACGGCCCTGTGGATTTTCCCCGACGGAAGCAGGCGCGAGAAAACGGACTCTGTCGAAACCGGGCAGGCGGGTGAGCACCTGTTCATCACCGCGAACGCCGCGGGCTGTGCCGATACGGCGCGCATTGTCGTGACGGAACGTGCGTCTCCGGACGCCGTCATCGCCGGCGACCTGTCCCTCTGCGAAGGGGACAGCAGCGCACTCACCGCTTCGGGCCGCTACACCATGCACCGGTGGTACACCGCGGAAGGGAGCAGCACCGACGATACGCTGCGTATCGGCACGGCGGGCCGCGTCGTCCTCGAAACAGTTTCCGCGGAGGGATGCCTCGCACGTGATACCGTCGTCCTGCGCGTGCAGCCCCTTCCGCAGCCGCGCATCCTCGGGGCGAGCGTACTTGTTCCCGGCGACAGTGTGGAACTCTGCCTCGAACGCGGTTGGACTTCGATGCAGTGGTATCATCCCGACGGTGCGGTCGCCGGCAGCGGGAGATGTATCACCGTGCGTGATACCGGCACCTATGTCGCCGCGGTCACGGACACGGCGGGCTGCACGGGCGTGACCCGGCATGGCATCCGCTCCTCCGACGTGACCGCGACCTCCGTCGTCGCGCTGCCCGTCCTGGAGGCGGAACCCGGCGAGCGCATTCGGGTGCCCATCGCGCTTCTTTCCGCGCAGAACCTCGCACAGCTTCCGCTCACGGGATGGGAAGCCCGGATCCGTGTAGACGCACGCGTGCTGCTGCCTGTGGCGGCGACGCCCACCGGTTCCATCGAAGGGAACGAGCGCGTCATCCCGATGGACGGTCCCGCCACCAACGAGGCGGGCACGCTCGCCACCTTGGAATTCCTCGTCCTTCTCGGTCCCGTCGACCGCAGTTCCCTGCGTTTCGATGCGTTCGGGTGGGAAGGCGGGGCGGTCGCGACCGAGACGCGGGACGGCGACGTGCGCGTGCTGATCTGCACCGAGGGCGGCGACCGGCTCTTCGATGCCGGCGGGATGCTGCGCCTCGAAGCAAATCGTCCGAATCCCTTCAACAGCAGCACGGTCGTCTCTTTCGAACTGATCGAGGCGGGGTACACCGAACTGCTGGTCACCGATCAGCTCGGCCGAGAGGTCGCCGCGCTGCACCGCGGTGTGCTGCAGCCGGGCGTGTACAGCATGCTGTTCGACGGGACTCTGCTCCCGAGCGGACAGTACTTCTGCATTCTCCGCACACCGACACAGCTGCGCATGCGTCGCATGCAGCTGATCAAATAGCGCGCTGCACAGGACTCCTGCACAGGACGCCGGCCCAGGCTTCCTGCACAGGCGCGCCGGGTGGCTTGCCGCTTTGAATTCTGCGGGAATCCGAGGATATTATGACGATATACAGCGTGCAATGGTCAACGACCGTGAGGACCCGGTCCCTGGGATCGCACACGCCATCCAGTATCAGATCGATCGTTTCAGTCCACCGAGGAAGCAACATTCGTGTCTTCAGATACAGATCTTACACTGTCCGCCATACTCAATGTGAGTGTTCGGCGTTTCGCCGAAAAGCCGGCGCTGTCCTACGTTTCCTCCTCCCCGATGTCCTATGCCGGACTCGGAGAAGAAGTCGCGAAAACCCGCGCCGCGCTTC
>JAVVFP010000437.1:0-3170 GCA_032250495.1 Bacteroidota bacterium
CGTCCCTCTTCCGTGACATCGCCTATTACGCGATCAAGGTGCCCTTCCTCGATTATGACAACATCGGCATCACCTTCCAGCAGAACAACAGCAGCCAGGTCGGCGGCGTCCGGGGACAGACGGGCTTCTCCACCTTCTGGGGCAGCGTGCCCTTCGGCAACCCCCCGAACGCCGACGAGGGACCTTCGCGCCTCTACCAGCTCGGCCTGATCAGCGATCCGAATCCGAGCTCCGGCCGCCTGGTCTTCAAGAACAGTTTCCCCTTCGTGGGCATCGAGGATTATACCCGGGGACTGCGCGCCGCGAATCCGGGCGGCACGTACGCCGACAACTACACGCAGTCGAACACCTTCTCGATCAAGACCAACCGTCCCCTCTGGGAAGGCGCGCGCCTCGATCTCAACTGGGACCTGCGCTGGTCGGTGAACAAGAACTACCAGCTCAAGACCGACGAGAACGGCGTGCAGACCATCACCAGCACGACGACCACCGGACGGCTCGAGCGCTCGTACATGGCCTTCCCCGACTTCCTCATGTTCAGTCTCTTCAACACGAACATGAACGCCGTGAGCGAGCGCTACAACGAACTGCTCGCCGATGCCTCGGATACGCGCAACGAGAGCGAGCTGCTGGCCCAGGCCTTCGAGGAAGGCTTCGAGGCCGTGCCCTGGCTGCGCGACCTGCTCGGCAGCTTCTTCCCGCGCGTCAATTACGGCATCCGCTGGGACGGACTGGAGAAATGGAGCCTGCTCGAGGGCTTTGCCGACCGCATCTCGCTCGAACACCGCTACCAGTCGAATTTCTCCACCGCCTACCGCCACAGCCAGGACGACGGCCGGCGCATCACAGAGAGCGAGCAGATCGGCTACGGCTTCCAGCCGCTGATCGGCGTGCAGCTGTCCTTCAACCAGGTCTGGGGCGGTGACCTGAGCGTGCAGACGCGCTGGGACAAGAAGGGGTCCTTCAGTCTCAACACCGCGGCCAGCAATATCGTCGAAGACAATTCCGACGAGTTTTCGCTCACCGCCGAGTATAAAAAGGCCGGCTTCGAAATGCCGCTCTTCGGCCTGTCGCTCAAGAACGACATACAGTTCAGCCTCGCCTTCACGCTCAACAAGACGGCCTCGCGCATTTTCGGCATCGAAGATCTCGGAAGCGGTGGCCAGCCGCGCGAGGGCATCACGCGCACCAGCATCGAACCGCGCGTGCGCTACAGCATAAGTCAGCGCGTGCAGGCCTCGCTGTTCTACCGCTACCAGCGTACCAGTCCCGACGCCGACGTCGGTTCCCGCATCCCGGGCAGCACCACGCATGAAGGGGGACTGGAAATGCGCATCACCATCGCGGGCTCCTGACCGCGAGCGACATCCCCGCATCACCTGCCCCCGCCGCGCTGCACTGCAGTCGCGGGAGGAAAGCACTTGCGTGCGAGGCCCGGGATGACGAGTTTTCAGGATGACTGTTTTTCGTATCAACAGGAAGTGAGTATCGCATGAGTCTCAATATGCAGGACATGATGGCCCGCGTGCAGGAACTGCAGAATCGCATGGCCGAGGCGCAGCAGAAACTGCGCGAGCTGGAAACCACCGCCGAGGTGGGCGGGGGCATGGTACGGGTCACCATGAACGGCAAGCAGGAAGTGCGCAAGATCAGCATCGAAAAAAGCGTGGTCACACCCGATGATGTCGAGCTGCTCGAGGACCTGATTCTCTCCGCCGTCAACAAGGCCATCGACCAGTCGCAGAAAATGGCGAAAGAGGAAATGGGCAGCGCGACGGCCGGACTGATGCCCAACATTCCCGGACTCGATCTCGGCAATCTCGGACTCTGATTCATCAACCGCACTGCACCATGCTCTCCACATCCCCCTCTCTCGACGCCCTGATCGCCGAGTTCACACGCCTTCCGGGTATCGGGCGCAAGACCGCGCAGCGCCTCGCGCTGCACGTGCTCAAGCGTCCCCGCCAGGAAATCGAACAAATGGCCGCGACGCTGCTGCAGGTCAAGGATCACGTGCGCACCTGCTCGGTGTGCTGCAACATCACCGAGGAAGATCCCTGCACGATATGCACCAGCCACAAGCGCGACCGCCACGTGATCTGTGTCGTGGAGGAATCCAACGACGTGTTCGCCATCGAACGCGGTAACGAGTTCCGCGGCCTCTACCACGTGCTCGGCGGACGGCTGTCCCCGCTCGAGGGTATCGGACCCGACGACCTGCACGTGCGCGAACTGCTCGACCGCGCGGGCGGCGAAACGCAGGAAATCATTCTCGCCATGAATCCCAACGTCGAGGGCGAAGCCACCACGCTGTACCTCTCGAAACTCCTCAAGCCGCTCGGGCTGCGGATCACGCGCATCGCCCGCGGCATTCCGATGGGCAGCGACCTCGAATTCACCGATGCCGCCACCATCACCCGCGCCTTCGAGGGACGCATCGACATCTGACAATTTTCACCAGCGGAAACGGCATGTCCTGGTACAAGCAGTGGTTCGCCGACGAACTCTACATGGAACTGTACGCCCATCGCGACACCGGCGAGGCGCGACAGGCCATCGACCTGTTCGAGCGCGTCGCCGAACCCGTACGCGGCCGCCGCGTCCTGGACCTGGCCTGCGGCACCGGGCGCCACGCCTTTGAACTCGCCCGCCGCGGTGCGTACGTCATCGCGGCGGATCTCTCGCCCACGCTGCTCGCCGCTGCACGGCGCAGGACGCGCCGCCATGCGCGGCAACTGCTGCTCGCACGCGCCGACATGCGGCGTCTGCCCGTCGCGGACGCGTCGCTCGACGCCGTATTGCAGCTGTTCACCGCCTTCGGCTATTTCGGGGAGGACGCAGAGAACGCGCGCGTCATCGGCGGCGTGCGCCGCTGTCTGCGCGTCGGGGGACATTATCTGCTCGACTACCTGAACGCCGCGCAGGTGCGCGCCACGCTGGTGCCGCGCAGCACGCAGATCGTCAACGGCATCGATGTCGTGCAGGAACGGCGCCTGACCGATACGCGCGTGGAAAAGCGCATCCGCATCCGTAGTGAGAAAGGGGAGCGCGTGTTCGAGGAATCCGTGCGCCTCTTTACCCTCGACGAATTTCACCGTATGTTTCGGGAAAACGGCTTCGTCCTTGACCAGGTTGCCGGCGACTACGACGGCGCCCCGTTCACGGACGAC
>JAVVFP010000438.1:0-3160 GCA_032250495.1 Bacteroidota bacterium
GCATCGACGAAGAACACCGAGTGCAGCTCGGTGAGCACGCCGCTGTTCTGCAGCGCCCAGGTCGTGCCGCCGTCCGTCGTGCGGATGATGGTGCCGCGACTGCCCACGGCCGTGCCGTTGCTGGCGTCGGAGAAGGAGAGGCGGTGCAGGTCGAACGTCGTGGGACTGGTCACCGACGCCCATGTGAGACCGCCGTCCGTGCTGCTGAGTATCAGTCCCCCGGCGCCGACCGCCCAGCCGTCATTCATGGAAGTAAAGAACACGTGATTGAGATCCGCGCTGACCCCGGAAGTGACGCTCGTCCATGCCGCACCGCCGTTGGTGGTGCTGAGGATTTTTCCGCTGTTGCCGACGATGACGCCGTTGACCAGATCGCGGAAGAAAACGCCGTTGAGGCGGTCGTTGGTCGGGGCGAATTTCAGTCCGTAGTTGGCCCCGGCGTTGTTGCTGAAGAGAATCACGCCGTTGTCGCCCACGATGGTGATCGTCGTGCCGTTGGTCGGATCGTGCACGAAGATGTCGTTGAGATCCTCGGTGGTGCCGCTCGCATGGGTGTTCCATGTGACGCCGACGTTGCTCGACGAGCGGATGACGCCGTTGTCACCCACGACGGTGATCACGGGGAGGGCGAGACCGCTTACGAAAACCTTGTTGAGATTTTCCGTGGTGCTGGCGTTGCCCGTGCTCCAGGTCGTTCCACCGTTGGTGGTACCGAGCACCAGTCCGTCGTCGCCGCAGACAATGGTCATTGACGCGGAGACGGAGAACACGCCGCGCAGCGTCTTGCTCGTGCCGCTGGCAAGCTGTGCCCATTGTGCGCCGGCGGAGGCGGTCATGAGCAGGGAAATGGCAAGCAGGGTGCAGACCCGCAATATGGAACGTTTCATGGGACTCCTCGGTCAGACGTATGTAAAACCCGTACGGGGGTGAACAGGAGGAATATACTTCTCTGCGGCGAGAGAGTCCAATATTCGTACACTGCCCGTAGGGGCATTGAACACGGCGTCTCCATTGAGTATCTTTTTCTTTTCCACCCATCACCCGGAGCGCATATGACGCGTTTGCCCATGTTCCTTCTCGCCGTCCTCCTCTTCACTTCCTTCGCCGCGGCGCAGACCGTGACCTTTTCCGCAGCGGATTATCCCGAGGGACTCACCCGTAATCTGAAGGAGAGCATGCAGCTTGACCTCATCCTGACGGTCGGCGGACAGGGACAGACGGAGACCACGACCATGGCCAGGGAAAGCCGCAAGCAGTATGCGATGACCGTGCTCGAAAGCGTGGATGGCGTTACGCGGAAAGCGGCCCTGGAATTCACCGAGGCCTATGACAGCGAGACCAGTCCCATGCGCAAGCCGAAGGAAACCAGTCTCGACGTCGACGGCAAGGTCTTCATCCTCGAACGCACCGCGGGTGGAGCGGATGAAGCGGCGCAGTGGGACGTGACGCTCGAGAGCGGCGGCGCCGTATCGGACGAGGAGCGCAAATACATCCGCGAGGAGATCGCGGGGAAGCGCGAACGCGGACTGCGCCGTCTGCTCGACGGCCGCACGATGTCCGTCGGTGACACCGTGCATCTCGACGAAAGCGCCCTGGAAATCATGGGCAGCGCCGCCCTGCCGGGCGATTTCGAGATCAGAGACGCGGGCATCGTGCTCACGGACGTGGGAAAGCTGGACCTCGGCGAAACTGCGCGGTTCGATATCATCATCGTCATCGTAACGAAAGTGACGATGATGGAAATGACCATGTCCCTCGGCGGCACCGCGGAAGTATACACCGCATCGCTGTGGCCCCTGTCGCTGAAACTGAAAGGCGACATGAAAGGTGAAGGCGCCCACGCGGGCATGAACATCATCGGCGACGGTCTCTTCGACGCGACTTTCAGCGCGTCGTACGAGATGGACTGAAGAAGTCAGCCGAAGGGGAGGAAGGCGGAAGGAGTGGATATGAATGATACGGTACCGACACGTTACTGGCATGTGCGCGATGACGGACGCGTGCAATGCGACCTCTGTCCCCGGGCCTGCGCACTGGGCGAGGGACAGCGGGGCCTGTGCTACGTGCGCAAAAACGAGAACGACGCGGTGGTGCTGACCACGTACGGACGTTCCAGCGGCTTTTGCGTGGACCCGATAGAAAAGAAGCCGCTGAGCCATTTTTATCCCGGCAGCGCCGTCCTTTCCTTCGGCACCGCCGGCTGCAATCTCACCTGCCGCTTCTGCCAGAACTGGGACATCAGCCGCTCGCGGCAGATGTCCCGTCTCGCCGACCGCGCGTCGCCCGGGGACATCGCCGACATGGCGCGCCGCGAGGGCTGCCGCAGCGTGGCGTACACGTACAACGATCCCGTCATCTTCCACGAATACGCCATCGATACCGCCGCGGCCTGCGCGGAAGCGGGCATACTCTCCGTCGCCGTCACCGCGGGCTATGTCTGCGACGCTCCGCGCCGCGAGTTCTATCGCCACATGCATGCGGCCAACGTGGACCTGAAGGGCTTCTCCGATGCATTCTACCATCGTCTCTGCTCCGCCCGCCTCGATCCGGTGCTGGAGACGCTGCGTTACATCGCACGGGAGACCGACGTGTGGCTGGAAATCACCACGCTGCTCATTCCCGGCGAAAACGACAGCGACGCCGAACTCGACGGCATGACGCAGTGGATAGCGGAGGAGCTGGGCAGGGACGTTCCCGTGCATTTCACGGCCTTTCACCCGGACTGGAAGATGCGCGACACGGGCGCCACCCCCGGGGCGACGCTGCAGCGGGCCAGGCGACACGGACAGCGCAACGGACTGCGCTACGTGTACACCGGCAACGTCTACGATCCCGAGGGCGGCAGCACGTCCTGCCACAACTGCGGCGCCCTGCTCATCGGACGCGACCGCTATGCGCTCACGCACTGGGGACTCGACGCGTCGGGCCGCTGCGTCCAATGCGGCACCGCCTGCGCGGGACGCTTCGACGCGCAGCCAGGTACGTGGGACGCGCAGCGCCGGCCGCTGTAGCGTGCCGGTTTTTCTTCGTGCGGGATTCCCCTATCTTCACGGAGAGCAACACCACTGACGCGGTACCGCATGCGCATTCCCCGGCCCCCCCTGCACATACAGATACTTCTCGGACTGATACTCGGCGCCGTGTTCGGCCTGATCTTCGG
>JAVVFP010000439.1:0-3156 GCA_032250495.1 Bacteroidota bacterium
GCACGCCAGGACAGCGTGCCGTTTTCCAGCCGCAGGTCGAGGGGAGGATGCGGTCGCACGTTGTCGCGCCAGGATAGTGCGGGAGGGAGGGCGCAATCATCGAAGCGGCCTGAAAAACCGTTTTCGCGGACGTGCTCGTAACGGAAGAACACCACGCCGTCGGCGCCGCGGTCGCGCGTGGCGTCCACATGCTCCTGCAGCCAGGGTGCGATCTCCTTCTTGTACGCGGCCACCCCGGCGTACACGTGTCGTCCCGAAGCGTCGCGCTTCCAGTCCTCTACCAGCGCCTCGAAATCGATGCGGCTCCCCCGGCGTGTCAGTCCCCAGTAAATCTGCGGCACGACATAATCGTGATACCCTTCCCGCAACCAACGGCGTGAATCCTGGAAAATGGCGTTGCGTCCCTCCCAGCCTTTTGCGCCGGGAATATTGCGGTAGATGCCGATGGGCGCCGAACCGACGACGAGCGAAGGACGGATGCGCGTCAGGCGCGTGAACGCGTCACGGACCAGGATGCTGACATTGTCGCGCCGCCAGTCATCGCGATTGACGCCGCGGCCGTAGCGCCGGTAGGTCGCGTCGTCGACGAAGCCGCGGTCCGGGTAGCGTATGTAGTCGAAATGAATTCCATCGATGGGGTAGCGCCGCACGAGGTCTTCCATCACCCGCAGCGTGTACTCGCGCGCCTCGGGGATGCCAGGATCCATCCACATGTCGTCGCCGAAACGCTGCACCCACTCCGGGTGGGCGCGCACGATGTGCGTGGGACTGCTGGCCGGGGGGTGACCGGCGCTCCAGACGCGACAGACGTTGAACCAGGCGTGCAGCACCATGCCGCGCGCATGCGCCTCCCGTATCGCGAAGGCGAGCGGATCCCAGCCGGGATCCCGTCCCAGCGTACCGGTGAGTTCGGACGCCCAGGGCTCGAGCGAGGAATGGTACATCGCGTTGCCACGCGAGCGCACCTGGAAAAACACCGCGTTGAAGTGCTGACGCTGCAGGTCGTCGAGGATATCGCGCAACGCCTGCTGCTGGGCGGCGGGATTGCCCCGCAGCGCGGCGGACGGCCAGTCGAGTCCCAGCAGCGTCGTCAGCCATGCGCCGCGCAATTCCCTGCGTGCCTGCTGCGCATCGGCAGTGTCGCCGAATGCGAGCAGAAGTGCGATCGTGAGAATGCAGACGCGGAGTGTGCGCATGGAAAATCCTGTCTCGCGGTTATCGCTCGATGGTGAAGGTATAGGTTCCGCCGCCACGGGCGCGGAGTGAATCCTCTCGCAGCATTTTCCGCGCCGCTTCGAGCGAGGCCTTCGCCTGCTCGGACTGCGGGAAAAGCCGCACGGCATTTTCGAGCAGTTTCATGCCCTCGCTCCATTCCTGTCTCCGGATGAGCAGGTCGCCGAGTGGCACCATCGCCGGCGCGAAATGCGGGTGCATGCTCAGTGCCTTGCGCAGGTGGGCGATGGCGGCGGTGGTATCCTCGGCCTGCAGGCTTGCCAGCGCCAGCAGTGTGCGGCTGCGACTGGATTCCGGATCCTCGCGCAGCGAGCGCTCGAGCAGGTTGGACGCCGCCTTGAACTGCCGCTCCTGCATCAGCTGCACTGCTTCCATGTTGAGCGCGCTGGCTCGTTGCGACATGATGTGTGTGCGCGTGGGAATGTAGCGAAAGGCCTCGATGATGCCCACCTGATTTATGTCGGAGGTCACGAGGGGATTGACGTTGACGACTTCGAACTCCTCCCGCGTGGTGATGATGAAGCCGACCCTCTGCTCGTCGAGAAGGGACACGAGCGCCGGGAGATCGCCGATCACCGGCAGCACCTCCGGGGAAACCCCGCCCTTCATATCCAGTACGGCGCGCTTGCCGTAATACCCGATGGTACCCGGCACGTTGGTCGCAATGCGCGTGTCCGAGGGAGTGTTGAACGACGCCCAGAGTCCCATTTTCACGTGGCGCTCGAGGATATGCCGCACGCTGCCGTAATGCGCATCGCGGAAGGCATTCCAGTCGGCGAGCGCGAACCCCGCCGCGGCGAGAAGCAGTCCGAGCGCGGTCAGCACGACGGGCGTGCGCAGGAAGGGCAACGCGCCGGCCAGCAGGCCGAGCAGCCGTGCCAGTCCCCACGAAGCGAAGAGGATGAAGAAGGGCAGCGTGGGCAGCAGCACGTAGTAATCGCGGATCACCGGGTGGAATATCGCGAACAGCAGCACACTGCCCAGCACATAGGCCGCAGTCATGAGCATCGGTGCGGGACGGCGGCGCACGATGGCGCCGAGCAGCGGCAGCAGGGCGAAGAGCGCGAAGAACAGCATGAGTGCGGACCACGACCAGCTGAAAAAGGCCTGCACTTCCCCGATGTAATCGGTGGTCATGCGGGAATAGTACTCCATCGTGGCCGCGACGGCGTTGGGGAGCACTCCGTTGCCGAGCGTCAGATTGAACGCGATGTAGCCGGCAAGCAGCAGCAGATAGATCGATGCGCCCGCACGCGTCTGCAGCGCGGTCACGGGACGTCCCTCACCCTGTCCGCCGCGCAGTTCGCGACGCACGCCCGCGTGACTGTACACGAGGTGGATCACGGCGGCGAGCAGAAACATGATGGCGTCGGGACGCACCCAGAGGGCGAGTCCGGCGAAAAGGAAAAACAGCAGGGGGCGGCGTGCGAAATACGCGGTCGTGGACGCGAGCAGCAGTGCGATCAGCAGCATGGTCGGCAGTCCGGAAACCGCCGCGCTCGCCAGACGCGGGGAAAGGACGAAAAGCAGCGCGGCGGCAACGGCCAGCCACTGTTGTTCGCGGAAGAGCAGCAGTCCCAGACGGAACATCAGCCATGCCGACGCGGCGAAGGCGGCGATGCCGAGGATGAAACTCAGCAGCACGTAGTCTTCCGTGAGGATGCCCCCGACGGCGAGCAGCAGAACCTGCAGCGGGGCGGTCACTCCCGTGGTGGGCGCATCCGCCGCGTGGAAGGCGAAAGTCCCGTGCTCGACGAGGCTGCGTGCGAAGTTCAGCGGGACGTAGGAATCGTCGAACGGGAGGCCCGGTCCGCCCGCTCCCGCGGTCATGGGAAGGAGGTAGACGAGTCCGGCCGCGACGGCGGCGATCGGGAAGAGCAGCGCGAGCAGGCGCCGCTGCAGGGTGGACAGTACCATGGGCGC
>JAVVFP010000440.1:0-3150 GCA_032250495.1 Bacteroidota bacterium
TCGACCGCCTGCCAGCGCTGGACCTCCGCCTGCAGCGCGAAGAGGGGGATCGCGTCCCTGCGCTCTACAGGCAGCGCGTGCGCGAGATGCTGGACCGCTTCGTGGTGACCGGGGCAGGGTATGAGGCGGGACTGCAGAACTCCGACGACGTGCGCCGGGAAGTGTCGATGTGGACGGCAAACGGCCTCGCACAGTCCGTTCCGGAACTGCTGCTCGAGCAGTACATTGCGCAGGACGACAGCCTCTGGCAGTTGTACGCGGAGCGAGCCGATATTTTCGCTGCCCCGGTGGAAGTTCGCGTCCTCGAAGCCTGCGCGCGCGACTCGCTGCGCTGCGCGCAGGCGGCGGCGGCGTTCGCGGAAGGCGCCCCCCTGGAGGAGATCGCCCGGAGGCTGCGCGAGGAGGGAGAAGACAGCGTACGGAACGGTGAGAGCGGCTGGTTTGCCGTCACCGCGCGTGGGGAGATCGGGCGACGCGCCTTCGGCATGCGTATCGCGGACGCCGCGGGTCCCCTGCGCAGCGGCGCGGGATGGACGCTGTTCCAGCTGCGCGACAGGCGATATCCGGGGATGCGCCTGACGGGGTGGAGGGACCTGCGCGACAGCGCGAGGACAACGCTCGCCGAGCACGTCATGCGGGCCGGTACGGAGCGTCTTCTGCGGCGCCTGGCCGCCGGCGCGCGCATAACCGTCGACACCGCCCTGCTCGACGAGATGCGAGTCCCTGCCGCACAGATGCACACCGTGCGCATCATGGGCTTCGGGGGACGCATTCCTGCCATGCCCGCGGTCATGCCGCTGTACGAGGCGGTGATGGAAGGGATGATGGAGGCGGGGAAGCATGTGCCCTGAGCAGGACGCGTCGGGGGAATAAAAAAAGGAAGTCCGCAGACTTCCTTCTTGTTCGTCGGGGCGAGAAGATTTGAACTTCCGACCTCTCGGTCCCGAACCGAGCGCTCTACCGGGCTGAGCCACGCCCCGAACAAAGTAGTATCAAATCTAGCACCTCGGCCGCTAAAAAGCAAGTGCCGGGGTGGTCAAACGGACGATTTTCAATAATTTCCCACTCGGCCGCGGAGTGCGCGATAGAGCATTTCCCGGGCGCGGAAAATATGGGCCTTGACCGTGCCCAGCGGGAGGTCGAGTTCCTCGGCGATTTCCTCGTAGCTTTTTTCCTCCTGGTGGCGCATGACGATGACCACGCGGTATTTCTCGGGCAGCTGGTCAATGGCGTGTTGTATGGTGCTGCTCTGTTGGTGCTGCAGTATGTCCGAGTCCGGGACATGCGAATCGTCGGGGATCTCGTACTGCTGTTCGCCGTCCTCGGCATGCAGCGGACGGTCGATGGAGAACGTCTTGAGCTTGCGTTTGCGGAGGTAGTCGATGCAGTTGTTGGTGGCGATCTTGTAGAGCCACGTCGAGAAGGCGAACTCGTCGTTGAAGGAGGGGAGGCTGTTGAAGGCCTTGATAAACGCTTCCTGGGTCAGGTCCTCAATGTCCTCATTATTGCCGACCATGCGGACAATGAGGTGATAGATCGCCTTGTGATACTTGGTCATCAGGCGCTTGTACGCGTCCTGTTTCCCGGCGATCGCGTCGGCGATGAGCTGCTTGTCCTCTATGCGCGAATGTTCGCGCCGTTCTTCCGTAGTCTGATACATAGATCCAGGCGTTATTTTATCACTGTAATCTACGGTTTCAGGGCGGGAAATCAAATCGGGACGCGCTATTTCAGACACGCATATCTTGGAGATGCCGGGGCATTTTCCTACTTTGCAGGACTCATAATAACGCCTCGGAAAGCATATCTCATGTCCGTCATACACGTTCTTTTCATCGGTGACATCGTCGGCAACGCCGGCATGGACGCCGTACGCATGTTCCTTCCTTCGCTCAAGCAGAAGCACCGACTCGATTTCATCATCGCCAACGGCGAGAATGCCATGGAGGGGAAGAGTATCAGTCAGCAGCAGCTGCAGGAACTCTACGACCTGGGTGTCAACGTCGTGACTTCCGGGAATCACATCTGGGAAAAATGGCATATACAGAAATTGATGGCCAACGAGCCGAACCTGCTGCGTCCCGTCAACTATCCCCGTGAGAACACCGGTCGGGGCTTCACCACGGTGGATATCGGCGCGGGTGGCACGGTCGGCGTACTGAACCTCCAGGGCCGCACGTTCATGAACCCGATCGACTGTCCGTTCCGCGCCGCCGAGTGGGCGATCGGCCGGCTCCGCGAGAAGACGAACATCATCATCGTGGATTTCCACGCCGAGGCCACGGCCGAAAAGGTCGCGATGGGCTGGTTTCTCGACGGACAGGTGAGCGCGGTGCTGGGGACGCACACGCATGTGCAGACCGCCGACGCGAAAGTGCTGCCGGGAGGTACCGGCTACCTGACGGACGTCGGGATGAGCGGACCGTATGATTCGGTGCTGGGCATGCGCAAGGACATCGCGCTGCGGCGCTTCCTCAAGCAGACACCGCACAAATTCGAAATGGCGACCGACGACGTGCATCTCTCCGCTGTGCTGCTGGAGATCGACATCACGTCGGCACGGACGCTCTCGATTCAACCGATGACAATACCGGAGTTCAGCAGGAATGCAGAGCAACATCATTGACGGCAAGGCCATATCCTCCGCAATAAAGGATGAAGTCCGCGAGCAGGCCCGTGCGCTCAAGGAGCGGCACGGCATCGTCCCCGGCCTCGCCTTTCTGCTCGTCGGCGACAATGCGGCGTCGAAGACCTATGTCCGCAGCAAGGAACGCGCCTGCGAATACTGCGGCTTCCATTCCACTACGGTCACCCTTCCGGCCACGACGAGCGAAGAGGAAATCCTCGCGCGCGTCGACAACTGGAACATCGATCCCGACATTCACGGCATACTCGTGCAGCTGCCGTTACCGGGACATGTGGACGAAGACCGCGTGATTGAGGCGATATCACCGCTCAAGGACGTCGACGGTTTTCATCCCGTCAACGTGGGCAAACTGGTGATCGGTCAGGAGGCGCTGCTGCCGTGTACACCCGCGGGAATCCATCAGCTGCTGCTGCGCAGCGGCATCGATACCGCGGGAAGGCATGTGGTCGTCGTCGGACGCAGCAATATCGTCGGCAAGCCCATCGCGAACATTCTGCTGCAGA
>JAVVFP010000441.1:0-3142 GCA_032250495.1 Bacteroidota bacterium
CTTGCGAATGGTTTCCGCGCCGACGAGCACCGCGTCGTAGAGTGATCGCAGGCGATGCACTTCGGTGCGGGACTCCTCGGACGTAATCCAGTGCGAAGTGCCTTTCAGCGCCGCGATGTAACCGTCGATGGTCTGGGCGACTTTCAGGATGACAAAGGGACGTTTCTGCACGGCGTTGACGAGAAAGACCTCGTTGAGTGCTTCGCAGCGCTCGCGCTCGACATTCTCGGTGACGGTGATGCCGGCTTCACGAAGGCGCCGTGCTCCCGCGCCCATCACGTCCGGATTCGGATCGGGCATGCCGATAACGACTTTTCGCACGTCGGCATCGAGCAGTGCCTCCGTACAGGGTGGTGTTTTCCCGAAATGATTGCAGGGTTCGAGCGAGACATAGACCGTAGCGCCACGCGCCTTTTCGCCGGCTTCGCGCAGCGCCTCGACTTCGGCATGCGCTCCCCCGTATCGCTGATGCCAGCCCCTGCCCACGATGCGTCCGCCGTTGACGATCACGCAGCCGACCATGGGATTCGGTTCCACCGCGCCGCGTCCGCGTTCAGCGAGCTGCAGGCATTTGAGCATGTACTGACTGTCTTTTTTCATACTCACTACTCGAGCTGCATGATCTTGCGAATCTTCGGGAAATCCCGTCCCGTAACAATACCCAGGCGCTCGAACACCATCAAGGCCGTTGAAATTTTTCTGCTTCCGCGATTGCCGCTGAGGGGGACGCGCGTCTCCCCTTCCACCACCATCGTGGCGCTGCTTCCGCCGTCGAGATTCATGCCCTGCCAGGCTCCGCGCGCGATCAGCAGCCGTGCGAGAGCCTCGAGACTGACGCCGCGTCGACGGTGCCTGCGATTGTAGGGTTCGACGGTCATGACAATCAGCGTGTCGCCGGAGCATGAAACCCCGATGGCCGTTCGCCCGTACCGTCCCTCCACGAAACGTGTTTTCTTGAGTCCCTCCTGCTCCCACTCGACACTGACCGCGCCGTCGCGCACGATGCGCGGAGTCCCGCCGGTCATCTGCAGCACGGGGGCAGGGACGATGGGATGGAGCCGACTGGCCAGTGAAAAGGTGTCCCCGACGAAGAGCGAGGAGAACAGCGGAAACGGTCCCTTCCCGAACGAGAGCACGCCCCCGTTCTCGGGGATGGCGACGAAACCGGTATCCATATCCGTCACGCGGCAGGTGATGCGCGTGTTCGCCGCCGGCGGGTACAGGTAGGTGAACTGCAGCTTCAGGGTGCCGCTTTCGGGACTGATCGACCGCACCGAATCCATTTTCGCCATGATGAGCGTGTCGACAGCCGCCTCCGATTCGTCCGTAATCGAATCGATCGAGGCTTCGCGTATGCCGAGCGTATCGACAAAAGGTACTGAATTTCCGAAGAAACGCGTGTAAAGCACTACTTCCGCCGAATCGACGCGGCGGTTCAGCCGACTGACGGGGATGGTCCCGAGACCGGTCTCCATGGCGACGTCCATGCGAAAGGTATCGATCGCGACGCTTCCGTTTTCCATGAACGCGACGGAGGACCAGTTCTTGTACTGGCGTGCGATCAGCAGCTGGCCGTCGCTCACGGTGGGTCCCATCGGATGGATTGTCCCGGCCTTCCAGAAATTGGCATTGCTGCCGGCGAGCACGCGCAATCCGCGCACGGTGCTGTCATAGCGGTGCATGATGCCGTGTACCTGCTCGAGACCGGAGATATGTTCGAGACCTTTCCCGATGCGCAACCCGACCTGCGGGTTTCGCAGATCGACATGCAGCGTGTGCACCGACAGTCGTGTTTTCGGGATGTATGCGTGTGAATACACGACGCCGGGCGCGAGCACACGGGTGCTGTCCGGGGGAAGCGCCGTGTCGGGGTCCGGCTGTGCCTGCAGCGGCAGCATTGCGGGGGACAGGGACGCGAACAGCAGCAGCGCGAACAGTGGCGATGGGAGACGGAGGCGGGTATGGGGCTTCATCCGTCCCTTCGGTCAGGCGATTTTTTCTACGGCGGTGGAAATGGCGACGCCCAGCATATCGCCCGCCATGCGTGCGATGCCGAGCGCGTCGAGTCCGAGGCTGCGGTGCAGCTCCTCCTGTGTTCCCTGCTCGATATACTCGTCCGGGAGCCCATGGATTTTCAGGCGAAGGTCGGCGGTATGCTGCTGCGCGAAATACTCTGCCACGGCGCTGCCGAAGCCGCCGAGCACGGCATTGTCCTCTACCGTGAGCACATGCCTGAAGCGAGATCCGATGTCGTCGAGCAGCGCGGTGTCGAGCGGTTTGATGAAGCGCATGTTGGCCACTTCGGCGCTGATGCCGCCGTTGGCCAGCAGCTCCGCCGCTTTCTCGGCATAGGGTACCATGTTTCCGACCGCGAGGATGGCGATATCCGTTCCCCTGCGCAGCGTCACCCCCTTGCCGATGGGAAGCGCTTCGAAACCGGGGCGCAGCTCGAGTCCCTGCCCGTTGCCGCGCGGGTAGCGCAGGGCGACGGGCCCCGTCGCGTGTACGGCTGTATACAGCATGTCGCGCAACTCCTGTTCGTCCGCCGGTGCCATGATGACCATGCCCGGGATCATGCGCAGGTAGCTCAGCTCATAGGCACCGTGATGCGTCGGACCGTCCGCGCCGACGAGGCCGCCGCGGTCGATGGCGAAGACCACGTGCAAGTCCTGAATTGCGACGTCGTGTATGACCTGGTCGAAGGCGCGCTGAAGAAAGGTGGAATAGATCGCCGCGACCGGGACGTAGCCTTCCGTGGCCATTCCGGCGGCGAAGGTGACGGCATGCTGTTCTGCGATGCCGACATCGAAGTACTTTTCCGGAACCTCACGCTGCAGCCTGTCGAGTCCCGTACCCGAAGACATCGCGGCCGTGATGCCAACCACCTTTTCATTGCTCCTGACGATTTCGACCATGGCGTCCGCGAACACCGAGGTATAACTCCGGGCGTCGCCGCCCTTGGGTGATTTGCCTGTGATCTTGTCGAAGGGACTGACGCCGTGCAGGTTCATGCCGTCCTTTTCCGCGGGCTCGTATCCCTTGCCCTTCTGCGTTATCACATGCACGAGCACCGGTCCGTTCCAGTCCTGCACTTCCTCGAATATCTTCGTCAGCGTCACCACGTTATGTCCGCTGATCGGAC
>JAVVFP010000442.1:0-3140 GCA_032250495.1 Bacteroidota bacterium
GTACCAGGCGGAGATCGAGCTGTTCGGTCGTGACCGGGAACAGGCGCCGTACCGTGTCGGGGCGAATGTCCGTTTCTCCTTTACCCCGCTGCAGCGTCAGGCGGCGCAGATGACCGACGCCGCCCTGCGGCATGCGTCGCGTTCGTGGGTGCGCTACCACTTCGATTACGGCAGCGAGGCCATGGGTGTTACCGGTGAGAACATTGTCCGGGCCGTGCATCGCCTCGAGGTTGTCGCCGAGATGTCGCGGCATTTCTCCATCGGGGTCATCGGTCAGTACGATTCGCTAAAATACAGGTGGGGGGAGAACCTGGAGTACGCGAACACGAAGATGGCCGGTATCCTCGTCGAGCTGCGCACGGAAAAGGATTTCCGCATGTCCGCCGCCGTGGGCGTCGGCAGACGTGAGGCGCTTTCGACCTATAGATACACACCGAACGACGAACGGGATCTTGTCTTTGTCCGGCACGAAATGGACATCCTCCGCCCGCAGAGCGCGTTCTCACAGGTCATCAGCGTCCAGATCGCGGAGGAAGGGCGATACCATGACGGATGGATTCTCCTGGACATCGTCAACGCGGTGGAATTCATCTTGCTTCCCGAACTGTCTCTCATCCCGCGCATCACGGCGCGCCGCTGGTTCCGTACCTATGGCATTACGGAAACCGAATTCACATGTGCACTGCGCTGCTACCCGGTTCCGCGCTTCTCGGTCGAACTCGCGCCCATGTATGTCATGCACAAACAGGGCTGGTATCGCGATCCGGAAAACACGCTCGCGATCGAAGGGCGCGTGCGGGTGAGGTTCTAGAATGGCAGATATCAGATTTCAGATTTCAAATTGCAGATCCCTCTTTCTCATCCTGGTCCCCTTACTACTCGGGGGGTGTTTTCATGAAACGACCGAGCTGCAGCCGGCGCATTTCGCGGCGGCGTGGGAGGCGGGCGTGCTCCGGCTGGACGTGAACATGGTCGTGCACACGCGCGACGGGGAGCTGGAATACCTTTTCGGGGATACGGTCGGACCTGAGGAAACGGGCACATACCTGCTCGGACAGCGATCCTGGGTGGAGCGGCCGGACAGCATTCCCCTCCGCGACGTCACCGCTGTCAGCTATGACGCGGACCTCGAGGTGCTCGATCAGGCGGGCACGAAGCACGACCTGTATGCCGGGGACTGGCGCATCGCGTATGAGAACGGGCGTCCCGCCGCCATCGCGGCAGGAAAGCGGATCCGCATCCCGCTCGATGCCGTACGCGCCGTGACGGTGTACGGCGACATCATCGGCATTTCCTACGTCCTCGCCACTGTTCTTGGCCTGACCGCCTTCGTCTTTTTCCTCGGGGCAAGCGGGGCGTTCAGGATGTAATTCGTATTCAATACCCGCGGTGCATGCACCGGGGAAGGCTTCATTTCACATATCACAAGGGGATAATCATGCGCACTTTTTCTCAGAAGGGACTTTTCATGGCAGCGTTCCTGCTCTCTCTCACCTGCAGCAGTGCGGCGCAAAGCGACGATTTCAAAGTTGGTGAGGTGACGGGCGGTATCGTTTCCTTCACCATGTCGACCAGCACTCTCGCGGAGCGTTTCGAAGCCGCTTTCGACGATGGCACCGATGTTCTGTACGAAGCGTTTTATGTCGTGCTCGTGGGCGAGAATTACTGGCTGCAAGGGGTAGGAACATTAGAGTCGACTGAAATCCGCAATTTCTCTACACAGCTCGATACGGTATGGAACGGGGGTACGCAGGAACTCTGGCTGAAGCCGTACCACCAGAAACGCACCGTGGACTGCCTCAATGAGTGCAGGGGTCAGGACAATTCCTGCAAGCCGGATGACAGCACGGGAGACGGGATACTGAATCATTGCTGGCCCATGTGTACCGCCTGCCGGGAGAAGGAACGGACATCCGTCAGCCTCACAGCGTTTTGGACGCGCTTCATGGGGAGTTATTGATGAAGCGGACGGACAGACACGGCAGAAAGCCGTATGTCGAACGAGGAGAAAACGCCTCGTCGAAGAGAACGAATGTCCTGCGCACACCAGGGACAGTCCTTCTCCTGTTACTGCTGTTGGGTTGTGTCGCCTGCGCGGAAACGCCTGGTCATGAGATGCATTCGGAGGCGACTGTTTCCGTCACGGGCCGGGGCATAGCGCCTGAGGTACGTATTCTCGTGTTCTGGTCGGACAGGTGTGCGCCGTGTATCGAGGAAATGCCAAGAGTAGATAGCATTGCGCGCGAGCATGCGTCACGCATCCGTTTCCTCTACGTGAACGCTGGCCCCTTCGATCCCGAGCCCTACCGCGCCAAGTACGGAAATCTCACCTTCGTATGGGATGCGGATTCCACGATATGGAATCGGCACGATATCACGGCGTGGGGTGTGGCCGTTGCCATGAACGGAGAGGAGGAAATTCTCTGGAGAGGTCTGACCTTCCAACTGACGGCGGATCTGCTCGACACTCTGTCAGCAGGGAAGAAAGTGGAGCGGCGACCGCTGCGCTACAGGCTGGAGATGGAGGTCGAACGCTGTTTCGATTTCGGGCCCGCAAGCATGGCGATCGGTAAGGAGGACGGTTTTTATCTCAGGATAGAAGGCAGGACAATCGGCTCAGTGATATGGGCGCTGCTTGCCGAACTGTACGGCAGCAGGGTGCCTGTCACTGCGATCGCCAGGGACAATGCGCTCGAGCTGTACGACATGACCATTTCCGTGGAATGCGGAGAGGAGGATCGTCATCGCGTCCTGCGCGAAGTGCTGAACATGCTCACGCGCAGCCGCAATATCCGCGTACGCGAAGATACGCACACCGGGGAGAACGGTGCGCCCGGAATCATCGTGGACTACACGGATTACACACCGATATGATGGAGAGAAATTGCGGGCAATCAAGGGCTCCGACCTTGCGTTCCGCCCGCTGATTCCGGATACTGTGCTCGTCCATCAATAGCCCTCACAGATGAATATACGCAGGGCGCCGCGAGGCGCCGATACTCGCGCCGAGGGATACCTGCAGTGCTTCCCCACCGACCGCTTCATCCTGCACGGCGGCGCGTGAGGCGGGTGTGCTCCTCGGCTTCAGCGCGATCATTTTTTTTCTTTTCGCCAGCGGCGGGTTGTTCAGGATGTTGCGA
>JAVVFP010000009.1:0-18495 GCA_032250495.1 Bacteroidota bacterium
GTCCCTGCATGCGCAGCGCCTGCGCGAGTCCGTCGAGGGCGTCGCTGACTTTCACCGCGTCGGGATGATCCTTGAGCACACGCCGGTATCCTTCCTCTGCCGCGGCATAATCCCCCTTGTTGTAGTAGCAGTCGGCGATGGAGTATTTCGCCTGCGGGAGCAGGGGACTCTGTGGCCATTCGCGCAGCAGCTTCTCGAATTCCATGATGGCGACGTCGTAATCCTTGCTCTGGAAATACATCCAGGCGAGGGAGAACTGTGCCTTGTCGCCGTAATCGGATTCCGGGTAGCGGGCCAGCAGTCCCCGCAATGTGCTGATCGCCGCGGGCGTATTGCCGAGTCGGTGTTCGCAGGAGGCCAGCTGCAGAAGCGCGTACGCGGAGAGTGCATTGCCGGAATACATGCGGGAAGTGTAGCGGTAGGTTTTCGCGGCGTCCGCGAAACGTTTCTGTGCATACTGGGCGTCGCCGAGACGCACGTTGGCGTCGACGTCATGTTTTCCCGCGCGAAATTCACTGGTCAGGCGCTGGAAGGTCTTCTCCGCGTCCGCGAACTGCTGGGCGCGGAAGTAGGCCCAGCCGAGTCCATAGAGCGCGTCCTGCGTGACGTCCGCATCCTTCGTGCCCGCCAGCGCCTGGTTGTACACGATGATGGCGTCGTCGAATTCCCCGCTCTTGAAATAGCTTTCGCCGAGCCAGAGCAGGGCCTCGTTCTTGCGGCCGTCCGCGGGATATTTCTGCAGGAAATTTTTCAGCACGACGATGGCTTCCGCGTACTGCGCGGACTGAAACAGGGCGAAGCCCTGTCGGAAGAGCGCCTTGCTCAAAATCTCCTGCCCTGCGTCCTCGACATGTACGGCGGAGGCGTAGGCACGTGCCGCGGTTTCAGGTTGCTGCAGGGCCAGCCAGGTCTCGCCTTTCATGAACCAGGCGTCGGCGAGAATGTCGCTTTTCGGAAACTGGTCCGTAACCGAGGAGAAATGCGTCAGCGCCGTCTGCAGCGCCTTCTCATGATAGGATGCCATACCGAGTTCGAAATGCGCGTTGTCGGCGTAATTGCCGTCCGGCCGGGACGTGATCATGTCGCGAAAGACGCTGCGGGCCGCCTCCAGGTTCCCGTTGAGACGCAGCGCCATTCCCTTGCGGAACATCGCGGCCTCGGCGAGTTCCCCGCTGCGCTGCGAGAGCTCATCGAACGTGGCGATCGCCTCGGAGTATTTCTGCTGCTCGATCTGCGTCCAGCCGAGAGAATACTGCACCTGCGGTGCGCGCTGGTGGTCAGGGTACCCGGTCAGGAAATTCCGGTACAACGCTTCCGCTTCCGCGTGGCGGCCGAGCTTGTACTGCGCCTCCCCGCGAAGATAAAGGCGCTCCGCCGCGTTTTCCGGATCGGGACTGTCGGTCAGTCCGCTCAGCCATGCGATGGTTTCCTCGTAGGAGGCCAGCTGATAGAGGCAGGCACCCTTGCGTGTGAACACGCTCGATCGCAGGGCGCTGCCAGGGAATACTTTCAGGAAATCCTCGTAATTGGCCAGCGCTTCAGCGTATTTGCCCTGTTTCTCGAGCACGAAACCGGTGGAAAAATAGGCGTAATCGCGGATGGTCCCTTCCGGGTAGTGCTCGTAGGCAATGCGGTAGTAGCGCAGGGCCATGGGGAAATTGTCGTCCTTGAACGCAGCCTCTCCCGCCCAGTACGCCGCTTCATGGGCAAGGTTTCCCTCCGGGTAGCTTTTGACCACATCGGCGAAAATTTGATGGGCCCTGTCGAAGCGGTTCTGCCGGAAATAGACTTCGCCTTCCCGGAAGCCAGCGTCATCCGCAAGCTTGCTGTCGGGATAGCGCGTGCGGAAGCGGGAGAAGAGGATGGCCGCGTCCGGCAGGTTCGCGTTCTGATACTGCGACTCGGCGCAGTAATACGCTGCATCAGGCAGCAGGGCGCTTTCCGGGTAATCCTCGCAGAAGGCCTGGAATTTTTCAAAGGAAAGCTGGAAGTTCCGGTCTTTGAACAGTCCCAGCGCGAAAGCGTAATCCTGCTCCTCCTGGAGCGATTTCACCTGTCCGGTGCCCGCCGCTGTCGTCAGTAAAAGAAGGAGAAGGGAGAAGAGGACGGTTGGTCGCACCATGTGTAGCTCTTCCGTGGGTAAATTCGGAGGACTTAAAGTGATACTATAAATAGTCCACTTAACTGGGACAAATTACGGCTAAAGTGTTTGAGTGTCAAGGAAAGGACGCATGCATCTGTGTCCGGGACTGCTTTCAGCGGCTGCAGGCGTCTCGCCTCGCGACGGGTCCATGCGGCTGCAGGCGTTTCCTTGCCGCGATACGGCTGGCCCATGCGGCCGTATACGGTGCAGACGCGATTCTGTTCCCGAAGTTCTTTTGACCTTAGCGACCAAACCCGTACTTTTTCGCGTTCCCTATCACAGACGGCAAGCAGCATGTCCGCCTCAGACCAGTCCTACCACCCCGAACGCGCACTCGAAATGATACTCGAGGCGATCGGACTCGTGAACCGACGCATCATAAACCGTCGGGAAGTTATCGATCAGATATTTTCCGCCCTGCTCATGCGGGAGCACGCGCTGATACAGAGCCGTACCGGCGCGGCGAAGTCACTGCTCGCTCAGCAGATATTCAGCATGTTCGAGGGAGCGCATCTCTTCATGGTCCAGGCATCGAAGGAGCAGCAGCCGGATACCTATTTCGGCGGACTCGATATCGACGAGCTGAAAAAGGGACGCATCATGCACAACACCAAGGGGTCGCTGGTCGAAAGCGAGTTCGGATTTATCGACGAGATTTTCGACGCGAACGATTACACGCTGCGGGCGCTGCTGACAACGCTCAACGAACGGGCGCTTGTGCTCGGCGTACAGCAGGTCCCTGCCCGCGTGCACAGCGTCATCGCCGCAACGAATTACCTCCGCGTCAGCGAGATCACCGAAGCGCTGCTCGACCGTTTCATCTTCAAGGCCCTGTTCATTCCGGCGAAGGAGCCCTACACACAGTATCAGATCGCGCAGCGCTATCTTTCACACAAGGGCAAACCCACGCCGCCTGAACGCCGTATTCCCTACGCAATGCTCAATAGAACGGCGGATGTGATCAAGGGATACGACGCTGAGTTCAGCATTCACATTCCCCTCGAGGTCATTTTCTTCGCCAATTCCGTGATTCGGTACTACGAAATGCAGAAGAACCGCATCATCAAGGAACACCCGCAGCAGCATCCGCATCTGAAGGACTACTATATATCTCCCCGTACCTACGCACGCGCGATGGACATGCTGCGCGTGGTGGCTTTTCTGCACGGTCGCATGGAGGTCATTCCCGAGGATGTCGCGAATCTCTGGCATCTGTACACGGTGGTCGGCATACACGAGGAGCGCGACCTGTTCAGCAAATGCTACAACAGCATATACAAGCAGTACTCCTCCGCCCGGGCGTTCGAGCAGGTGCGGAAAATCCTCGAGTTCCAGGAATTCATCGAGCATATCAAGCGCGATCCCGCGCTGCTGCAGCGCCCCATCACGGAGATCGAAGGTCAGCCGCTGCGCCGCACGATTAAGGAGTGGGCACGGGAGACGCTCGGCATCAGCGACGCCTCGGTGGAGCACAATCGCAGGCTGCTGGAAGGATATTTCAAAACCTTCGAGCCGCTCACCGAAGAAATCGCCGATTTCCTCCGTCTCCAGCAGCGCGACATACACGAACTGTTCCACCCGGGAACGCATATCTACTCGTGATGTCCCGTGTTGTTCGTACAAGATGCGGATTCCTCATATAATGAGAAAAAAGGAATGAAGGAAAAATGACAACATGCTCCCGGGAGCAATATTTCCTTCTTTCCATATTTCCTTCTTTCAAATCTGCAATCTGAAATCTGCAATCTGAAATCTGAAATCTGCAATCCAACACCCAAGTCCAATGTGCGCTGCCTACGAACATTTCTTCGACGTGATGGAGGACCTCGGGTTCTTCGAGCATATCTACGAGGATCTGCCGGAGGACTTCTCGGCCGTGTTCGAAATCGCGCGCATACTCGAGGATGAGACGCATGAGCTCACCCGGCGGCTGTTGCCGGTGCTGGAACTGCAGACTTCCGGCGGGCGCCGCAGCGGGGAGGAGGGGGGCAGGGATCCCCAGGTGTATATCGACGACAGGGCGGAGTACGAGGCGGGACTGATCCGCTCACCGCAGCATCTTCCGCGCATCTACAATTATCAATGGCTGCTCCCTGAGGACGTGTTCTTTCATCGTCTCGCGAAGAAGGAGCTCTGGGTGCCCTATAC
Organism: Bacteroidota bacterium; assembly: GCA_032250495.1. Taxonomy (GTDB): domain Bacteria; phylum Bacteroidota; class Ignavibacteria; order SZUA-365; family SZUA-365; genus BM516. The sequence continues at coordinate 4,292 of JAVVFP010000009.1, forward strand.
GAGGGAGCCCACGTACTATGGGGTGGATCCGGAGGCGGAGGAGTACAGGCCGGACAGCAGGAAGCAGAAACTCTACGTCCTCCTCGACACCTCGAGTTCGATGGCGATGAAAAACCGCATCAATCTCGCCAAGGCCATCGTCTATCACTTCCTCAAGCAGAACCTGCGGGAACTGGGATATATTCACCTGCGGACCTTCGATACGAAGATCGGGGAACTGCATGAGGCCAAGGACAGCGCCAGTTTTCACGCGCTGCTTTCCTCGGTGATGCGCCTGCACACGCTCGGGAACGGTACGGCCATGGCTCGCGCGATACGGCAGGCGGTGGAGGACATCAATGCGCTGCCGCAACTGACCGGCACGGAAATCCTCATCATCACCGACGGCGCCTGCGCCCTCGATGAGCAGGAAATCCGCAGCATGCTCGGAGACCGCATCGTCATAAACACGATCAAAATTGGCCGCGCACAGCTCATCGCCTCCCGCAGCTATATCCATGACCGGATTTTCGAAGAGGACACCGCGCAGCATCATGTCATCGCGCGCCTGCAGAAGCGCGAACGGGAACTCAAACACCAGTACGACGTCGCGGAGAGTCCCCACATCAAACGAAGGTATGAAGAATCCCTGCGGGCGCTGCAGCAGGAGATGGACCGCCAGGTCAACGCCATGACCGAGGAAATCGTCGTCGGCTACGGCCACGAACTCGAACGGCTCTCCGCCCTGTACCTGCAGATCGACGACATCGACCTTCCCGGCATGTTCGATTTCCGCGAGGAACAGTTCGAGGAAATACGGGACCTCTTCGCGCGGATCTCGAGCGAACTGGATATGCGCTGCTCACTCGACGAACTCCGGAAACTCGCGCTGCTCATCGATCATCTCAGCGTGCTGATCAAGAATACCGATGACGTGCAGCTGCGCACCCGCCTCGAAGTGCTGCAGAAAGAGGTGACCCGGCGCCTGACCGGCTGCATCGAGGCGGAAATGGAAGTCGGCGGGGGAGGGATGTTCGGCTCCCTGAGCAGTGCGGACCGCAATGATCTCCGCTTCCTGCTCTCCTCGGCATCCACGCTCCACGTCAACCTCTGGCGTGCCTTCATCTGGAAACTGCTCGCCGGTTTCCGCAAGCTCACCGGACGTGACTGAGTCGCCTGTCCTGGACAAAAAAAAATCCGCACTTTTTTCACAAATCGGGAATTACGGATATATGACAGGTGTTATGTCACTATCCGCGGATGGTGTCCCAGCGGGAGCAGTGTTGAGCAGTTTGTATTCAATGATAATTATGGTAACTTTAAAGATATGTTTTTTTGAGGATTCACAGTTTCGTTGAAACCCGAAAAACAATACAAAAGCAACGCCCGGATCATCGGTGAATCCCTGCGGGAACTGCTCCCCTACACCAATCTCGGCTGGCAACTCGTGGCCTCGGTCCTGCTCTTTTTCGGCATCGGCTACGGACTCGACGCCCTCCTGGATACAGGAGACCTTCTGACCATCATCCTCTCGGTTCTCGGCATCGTGTACGGATTGTGGTCGGTCATCAAAAGCGCAAACGATTTACAAAACAGAAAGAAGACGGAAAAGAAATGATCACGCGATTCAAACGGCAGCTGCGCAACATCAGGATCGAATTCACGCTCCTCGGTTTGCTCTCCGTGCTTTTTGTGAGCTTCACCTTCCTTTCGAAAGAAAACTACACCTTCGGACCCGACCTGGTCGCGGGTTGTATTTTAAGTGTGACTAATGCATTTTTGGGCTACGTGTTCATCGAGAAAGCCTTTCGCTTGAACAACAACCTGTTCATGATGTTTTCTCTCGCGGCCATGACAGTGCGGTTTTTCCTCATGCTTGCAGCAGTAGCCGTGTTCCTGATCACCACGACGACGAATACGCTTGAATTCGTGGGATCTTTCATGGGTTTCTACTTCACTTTCCTCATCGTCGAAGTGCTGCACATCAACCGGAAAACCGACCAGCTCAAGGTGCGGGAGGCTCTCGCGCGCTAAAACATTGCATTCCAGAGTATCCATCACCATGAAGATAATCCGTAGTCTCCAGGGAATTCTCATCATCGCCGCGCTGCTGCTTCTCGCCGGGACGCTTCCTGCCCGGGGCGCACAGGCAGACGGCGCAAAAGCCGAAGGCGCACAGGCCGAAGGCGCACAGAGCGTCAACGGACATGGCGACGCCGCGCAGCAGCAGAGGCATGAGGGAAACGGACACGAATACGGAGAGCACGGCGACGGTCATGGGACGCACGGCGACGGTCATGGGACGCACGGCGACGGTCATGGGACGGAGAACCTGACGCCCAGTGAAGAGATGATGCGCATTCTCGAGCACAAGGTCGAGAACACCCCCTACATTCACGAGTACCCCTTCCCGGAAATTCATCTTCCGCAGGACTGGACCGTCGACATCGCCGGATTCACGCTGAACATGTCGCCGAACCGGCATATCGTTTACATGTGGCTCTCGATGCTGCTGACCGTACTGCTGACCTGGCTCGCGGCGCGTCAGACGCGGACGGGACTCGTTCCCCGCGGTTACGGCAACATGATCGAATCCGTCGTCGTCTTCGTACGCGACGAGGTCGCCCTGCCGTTCCTCGGAAAGCACAGCGCGCGCTACCTGCCGCTGCTGCTTTCGTTTTTCTTTTTCATCACGGTAATGAATCTCGTCAGCCTCATGCCCTTCGGCGCGGCATCGACGGGGAACATCAATATTACCGGGGGACTGGCACTCATCACCTTCGCCTTCATGATTTTCGGCGGCATGCGCGCCAACGGCATCGTGGGTTTCTGGCGCGGACTCGTGCCGCACGGCATTCCCTTCGCCATCGGCATCCTGATGTTCATCATCGAGATGCTCGGCCTCGTGATCAAGCCTTTCGCCCTGGCCATTCGTCTGTTCGCCAACATGCTCTCTGGCGCCCTGGTCATCGGGGCCTTCTACGCGCTGATCTTCGGCATGGACACGGTGTTCGTCGCGCCGATGTCCATCGCCTTCCTGCTGTTCATGTCGCTGCTGAAGATTTTCATCAGCTTCCTGCAGGCCTACATTTTCGCGATGCTCTCGTCGTTCTTCATCGGGATGTCGGTGCATCAGGAACATTGATTTCGCAAACACTTACTCTATAACTCTTTTTCAACTGGAGGATTATCAATGGAACTCGCATGGTTAGCCGCCGGACTTGGTGCAGCAATCGTCGTCGTCGGTGCCGGACTCGGTATCGGGAAACTGGCCGCCGCAGCCCTGGAGGCCATCGGACGTCAGCCGGAAGCCGCCGGTGATCTTCGCGGTGCGATGATCATCATGGCCGCCCTGATCGAGGGTATCGCTCTGTTCGCCGTAGTGGTCTGTCTGCTGCTGGCACTGAAATCCTGATTCACACCGTCTTTCCACAGAAGTGCAGGACTGAGGTAGCGCATGGATAATCTACTTGCCCTTGAACCCGGGATGCTGATATGGACGTTCATCACGTTCGCTCTGCTTCTCTGGATTCTGAAGAAAATCGCCTGGAAACCGATGCTCAACGCGTTGGAAAACAGGGAAAACACCATTCGCGGGGACCTGCAGAAAGCGCAGGATGCGCGCGACGAGGCCGAACGCATGCTCAACGAGCATAAGGCCCTCCTTCAGAACTCGGAGGCGCAAGCCCGGGGCATCATCGACGAAGCCAGGAGCACGGCAGAACAGATGAAGCAGGGAATAATCGACGCCGCAAACGACCAGGCGCGGCAGATGACCGCACAGGCCAAGGCGGAAATCCAGCGCGAAAAGGATTCAGCGCTCTCCCAGCTGCGCGAGGAGGTCGCCGACCTCGCCATCCGCGCAGCAGGAAAAATCCTCGGTGAGGAACTCGACGAAAACCGCCACCGGAAGATGGTGGATGACTTCATCGGCAATCTGCCGAAGAACTAAGGCTGGACCGATAACGCATGAGATACACCAGAGTCGCACATCGCTACGCAGAAGCCATACTCGACGCCACACCCGAGGGAAGCGAGGTCGAGACCATGCTCGCGGACCTTCGGGACGTGCAGGCATCGATCGAAGGTTCACGTGAGTTGAAGCTGTTTTTTGAATCCCCCGTCATCTCGCAGAAAAAGAAAGCGGAAGCCGTTCAGGCACTGTTCAGCGGACGTGTCAGCGACTACGTGCTCTCGGTACTCCTCCTGCTCGTCGAGAAAGGCCGCGAAACGCTCGTTCTCCTCATCCTTTCCGCTGTGATGGATGTGCATCGTCGTCGCCAGGGCATCGTCCGGACCCACGTGCGCTCCGCGGTCACCCTCGGTGAGGAGCAGCGCGCACGTCTCGTACAGGCCCTGGGCGCGGCCTCCGGCAAGCGTGTCGAAGCGCAGTACAGCGTCGATCCCTCGCTGATGGGCGGACTGCTGGTGCGGCTCGACGACACCGTCTACGACGGCAGCGTGCTGCGTCAGCTCGACCGGCTCAGGACGCGTTTCATCAGCGGCAGATGATTCCAACAACGATACGATTTACAACAGTCAGCAGAAGGCAAGAACAGACATGGCAGAAGTAAGACCCGACGAAGTATCGGCGATACTCAGGAAACAGCTCAGCGGCTTCGACAGCCAGATCGACGTCTACGAGGTCGGCACCGTCCTCCAGGTGGGTGACAACGTCGCCCGCATCTATGGACTGCAGAACTGCCTCGCCGGCGAACTGATCGAATTCCCCAACGAGATTTTCGGCATGGCGCTGAATCTCGAAGAGGACAACGTCGGTTGCGTGCTTTTCGGCGATGCCACCGGTGTCAAGGAAGGCGATACGGTCAAGCGCACCGGCAAGGTGGCATCCATGCCCGTCGGCGAGGAAATGCTCGGCCGCGTGATCGATCCGCTGGGACGTCCCCTCGACGGTCGCGGCGTGATCAATACGGCGCAGACCATGCCGATCGAGCGCAAGGCGCTGGGCGTGCTGCAGCGTCAGCCGGTGAAAGAGCCGCTGCAGACCGGACTCAAAGCCGTCGACTCCATGATTCCCATCGGTCGCGGACAGCGTGAGCTGATCATCGGCGATCGTCAGACGGGAAAAACTGCCGTGGCGCTCGATGCCATCATCAATCAGAAATTCACGCATACAGAGGAAGCCTCGAGGCGCGGAGTCAACCCGGTTTTCTGTATCTATGTCGCCATCGGCCAGAAGGCCTCCACCGTCGCCCAGGTGTACGCCAAGCTCGAGGAAACGGGCGCCATGGCATACACGACCATTATCACCGCGGACGCGAACACGCCGGCCCCCCTGCAGTACATCGCGCCGTATTCGGGCGCGACGCTCGGAGAGTTCTTCCGTGACAGCGGACGGCACGCCCTGGTGGTCTTCGACGACCTCTCGAAACAGGCCGTCGCCTACCGGCAGCTCTCACTGCTTCTCCGCCGTCCGCCGGGCCGCGAAGCCTATCCCGGCGACGTGTTCTACCTGCATTCGCGGTTGCTCGAACGCGCCTCGAAACTCTCGGACGAACTCGGCGGCGGCTCCCTCACCGCACTGCCCATCATCGAAACACAGGCAGGCGATGTGTCCGCCTATATTCCGACAAACGTGATCTCCATCACGGACGGACAGATTTACCTCGAGTCCAGTCTCTTCAATGCAGGCCAGCGTCCCGCGGTCAACGTCGGTATTTCCGTCTCCCGCGTGGGCGGTAACGCGCAGATCAAGGCGATGAAACAGATCGCCGGTCCTCTGCGCCTGGACCTTGCGCAGTACCGTGAGCTGGAAGCCTTCGCGAAATTCGGATCCGACCTCGACAAGTCCACCCAGCAGCAGCTTCGCCGCGGTGCACATATGCTGGAGCTTCTCAAGCAGGGACAGTACCAGCCGATGCCGATCGAAGAACAGGTCGCGAGCATTTTCGCAGGGGTCAAGGGTTTCACCGACGACATTCCGCTCTCGGAAATGACCCGCTACGAAAGCGAATTCCTCGACCATATGCGCACACGTCACGCCGAAACGCTCGACGCGATCGCGATGGAGAAAAAGCTGTCCGACGAGCTGTCGGCGAAACTCAGCAGCATTCTCAAGGAATTCGTCGCCTCTTTCAAGCTGTCACTGAAAACCGAAGAAGCGTAACACATGGCCAACCTCCGCGAGATTCGCAGCCGCATCAACGGCAATCGCAGCATCAGCAAGATCACCCAGGCGATGAAAATGGTCGCCGCGGCGAAGCTCCGCCGTGCGCAGGACGCCATGGTCGCCGCCCGCCCGTACGCGTACAGCATACGGGACCTGATCACGCATCTGCTCTCGCGGGTCGACCGGTCCACGCTCCCCGTGATGATGCAGCGCGAGGAAGTGAACTCCGTTCTGCTCGTCGTCGTCACCGCGGACCGTGGACTCTGCGGCGCGTTCAATACGAACATCATCCGCCATGCCACGCAGCGCATACACAAAACCTATGGCGACCTGCATAAGGCCGGGGGAGTGAAGTTGCTCTGCATTGGACGACGCGGGTATTCGCATTTCAGCAAGCGCGGATACGACGTGATCGAGCATCACGTGGGACTGGTCAATTCCGCCACGCACCTGGAAGCATCGACTATCATGCAATCCCTGCTCGACCGCTTTCTCACCGGTGAGTTCGATCGGGTGGAAGTCGTGTACAACGAGTTCAAATCGGTCATTCAGCAGCGCGTCAGGGACGAGCAGTTCCTCCCGCTCCCCGAAGAGGATGCGGTGGAGGAGGAAAGCCGCTACCACCACTTCGTCGACTATATCTACGAGCCCTCCGAAGTGGAGCTCATGCAGCAGCTCATCCCGAAACATCTCAATTTCCAGATGTTCCGCGTCCTTCTCGAATCGAACGCCGCCGAACAGGGCGCGCGCATGACGGCCATGGATACGGCGACCACGAATGCGAAGGACTTGATACACGACCTGCAGCTGGCCTACAACAGCGCCCGACAGGCGTCCATCACGACAGAAATTCTCGAAATCGTCAGCGGCGCCAACGCGCTCACAGACAGCCAGTAACACGCAGCGCAACAGCATTTCAAGACCGCGTCGGGAGCATGCCGCCGCGGTCTTCCACTATTCCGGCTTCCCGGACGTTCACGCGCATCCCGCACAGGAGAAAACATGTCCCATACCTTTATTCAGGACAGGACGGTGCTCGTCACCGGTTCGACCGACGGTATCGGCCTGCAGACCGCACTCGAAATCGCCCGCCGCGGGGGAAGGGTGGTACTGCACGGAAGGAGCGAAGAGCGGCTGCACTCCGCCATGCTGCAGCTGCGTCGCGCGGACGCCGACATCGCCGGTGCGGTGACAGGGGACTTCGCCAGCTTCGCTTCGGTTCGCCGCATGGCCGCGGAAGTGCGCACGAGTTTCCCCGAATTGTCGGTTCTCGTCAACAACGCGGGCGTGTATATGTCCGATCATGCCATGACGGAGGATGGCCATGAGATGACCTGGCAGGTGAACCACCTTTCGATGCTGCTGCTGACCGAGCAGCTGCTGCTTGTGCTCAAGGACAACCTGCCGGCCCGCATCGTCAATGTCGCATCCATCGCCCACACACGCGGCAGTATCGATTTCGAGAATCTCAACGGGGAGAGGGAATACGACCCCTACGGCGCATACGCGCAGTCCAAACTGGCGAATATTCTCTTCACGTATGAACTCGCCGCGAAGCTGCATGGCAGCGGCATAACCGTGAACTGCCTGCACCCCGGCGTCATCGGCACGAAGCTGCTGCGCGAGGGCTTCGGTATCGACGGCGCTTCGGTGGAAGAGGGCGCGGCCACGTCGGTGTATCTTGCCACCTCGGACGAGGTAGCGGATATTTCGGGAAAGTACTTCGTGCGAAAACAGCAAACGCCTTCGTCTGCAACAAGTTACGATCTTGAGCTCATGCGGAGGGTATGGGATGTTTCAGAGGAGCAGGTTCAACGGGAGAGTGGACGCTAGCGCTGCCACTGTTTCCAGCGGCTTTCTATGAATTCCTTCATCCCGGCAGCGTAGACGCCGCGGTCGAAACGTTCGGCGTGTGCGCGAATGGCGCCGGCATCGAAGTCCATGCTTTCGAAACGCCGGAGGGCGGCAGTCATCGAGGCCACGGTCTGTTCGGGGAAAAGCGTTCCGCTGAGTCCTTCGATCACGGTTTCCGTCGCACCGCCGCGACCGAAGGCGATGACGGGTTTGCCGGAGGCCATGGCCTCCACGGGAACGATACCGAAATCCTCCTCCCCGGGAAATAGCAGGGCGCGGCAGTCCGCATACGCTTCCTCGATGCCTGCATCGTCCATCCACCCCTCGAGACGCACGGTGGGACCGGCCATCGCGGCCAGTCGCGTCCTCTCCGGTCCGTCACCGATAATACGGAGGGGGAGTTTGAGCGCATTCGCGGTTTCGACAGCGAGATCGACTCTTTTGTACGGGACGAGCGCGCTGACGATCAGGTACTCCTCGCTCCCGCTGCCGCTCCCGCTGCCGCTCCCGCTGCCGCTCCCGCTGCCGTGGACGGAAAAGCGGGCGACGTCCACCGGGGGATGGATGACGGCAGCCTCCCGTCCGTAAATGCGGCGAATGCGCTCGGCCACGTAGGCGCTGTTCGCGATGAAATGGTGCACGCGTACCGCGGTGCGGACGTCCCATCGACGCAGTCGCGCCGCCACGAGGCGGATCATCGCCAGCTGAACGCTGCCGACGGTCGCCCGGTTGAAATACTGATCAAACATATCCCACACGTAACGCATGGGCGTATGCACGTAACTGATGTGCAGGGCGCCGTCGGCGGGTCGCACACCTTTGGCGACGGCATGACTCGAGGAGAGCACGAGGTCGAATTCCGAGAGATCCAGGGATTCGATGGCACGGGGGAAAAGCGGGAGATAGTGACGGTATCGCCTTTCGACGGCGGGAAATCGCTGCAGGAAACTGCTGCGGATTTCATGCGCGCGTATGAGCGGACTCACCTTCTCCGGAAATGCGACCAGGGTATGGATCGGGGCTTCCGGCGCGAGCTCGCACAGCACTTCGAGACATTTTTCTCCTCCGCGCATGCCGGTGAGCCAGTCGTGTACGAGCGCCGTGCGCGCTTGGATTTCGAGAAGCATGTTGTGCTGTACCGTGATTTCGCTATACTTTGCCTTTGCAAGATAGAAAAGTGTCAACAGAAAGCGTAACACCATGCACAAGTCCTTCATACTGCTCAACCGCCATCGCGACCGCATTTTCGGTGATATCCACCTGCCGGAGACGGCGCACAACGCTCCGGTCATCGTCATCTGTCATGGCTTCAAGGGCTTCAAGGGCTGGGGCGGCTTCCCCTGGGCGGCGGAACATTTCGCCCTGAAGGGTTTCGTCGCCGTACGTTTCAATTTTTCGCTCAATGGCGTCGAGGAGGAATTCGGTCAGTTCACGGCGCTCGACCGCTTCGCGCGCAATACCATCAGCCGAGAGCTCGACGACCTCGCCGACATCATCGACGCGATCAGTGCGGGATCTCTGACAGAAGAGCCGCTGGACGACGGGCGCATTGCCGTGCTCGGTCATTCTCTCGGTGGTGGCGTCGCCGTGGTCCATGCCTCCGAGGATGCGCGCATCCGCGCCGCGGTGGCCTGGGCCGGCGTGGCGGATTTTGACCGCTGGGGGAAGAAGACGAAGGAACAGTGGCGCAGGGAAGGACGGCTGGAAATCCAGAATGCGCGGACGGGACAGTTGATGCCGATGAACGTGGACATGCTCGACGATCTCGAGGCCAATGCCGGACGCTTCGACATTCCCGCTGCGGTGGCGCGTCTCGAAGTGCCGCTGCTCGTCGTGCACGGAGAACAGGATGTGTCCGTTCCCATCGCGGAAGGGGAACGCAATGCGGCTTCCGCCAGGACGAAAGGAAGTGCGCTGGTGAGGATTCCGAACGCGGACCATACCTTCGGTGTCACGCATCCATTCGAGGGACCGACCGCCGCCTTCCGCGATGTCGTGGAGAAAACCTCCGCCTGGCTCTGGAAAGTACTTTCATAACAGCGCGCTGCCGTCCGCTGGAAACGCAGCGCGGCACGGGAAGCGCGGCGCGGGAAGCGGTTTTTTCAGTCGATGAGGGTGATTTTCGCCGTGTGCACTTCGTCGCGCGAACGCAGTCGGTAGAGGTATACGCCTTTGGGGAGGGCGGAGGGATCCCAGGTAATATCCCAGTTCCCGGCCTCCAGGCGCATGTCCACGAGCGCCTGGACCTCTCGTCCGAGAAGGTCGTAGACACGCAGGTCCACCGGAGCGGCCTGCGCGACATCCAGCATGACATGCGCCACCGCGCCCGCGCTCCGCGAGAGGGGATTCGGCCAGGTCGATGCGATGGACATGTGTGCGGGAAGCGCTGTCCCGCTGCGTGTGACGGAGAGGGACCCGCCGGAGGTCGTGCGCATGACGGTGGTGGCCCAGCCGGCGGCGCAGCCGATCCGCTCGTCGACAAAGGAGACGGCCTCGAGGTGGTAGGACGTATTGCTTTCCTGCGGCGTCCATGTCAGTCCCGCGTCCGTGGACTCGAGGATGATTCCTCCATAGCCGACGATGATCACATGGTCGCGCGTGAGGTGGCGCACTCCGCTGAGGCGGTAGATGGAAATGGGTATCGACGCGTACACCTGCTCCCAGGTCTTGCCGTAATCCGAACTGCGGAGTATCGTGCCGTTGATTCCGGCGATGATCGCCGTACTGTCATCGCCGAAGGAGACGCTCGTCAGTTCGAGGTCCGTTCCGCTTTTCGGTCCCGTCCACTTTCCGCCCCCGTCTATCGTGCGGCGAATAGTTCCCTTGTTGCCGACGATCAGTCCGAGCTCGCCACGGAAGGCGAGCTCGTTATAGTTGTTGAGGCCGGAGCTTTCGTTCTCCCATGTCCCCCCGCCGTCCGTCGTGGAGATCACGCGCGCTCCGCGTCCGATCGCCAGCCAGCGCTGCGCATCGAAGAAGTGGATGTCGAACAGTGCGTCGCTCGTTCCCGTCGTCATCCGCTGCCAGGAGGCACCGGCGTCGGTGGACTTGAGGGCGACGCCCTCGTTGCCGAGAATGACGCCCAGCTGCGCATTGTACCAGCGGACGCGGCGGAGAACGTCCGTCGCGCCGGAAGGAATTTCCTGCCAGCTTTCCCCCGCGTCCGTCGAACGGAGTATCAGTCCGGCGCTGCCCGCAGCGACGATGTTGTCCGCGTCGAGACACTCGATGGTGAAAAGGATATCCTCTCCTTCCTGGTGTTTCTGCACCCAGCCCTTCTGGGCGTTGAGTGTCGTGGCGGAAAGCAGCAGCGCGAGCAGGACGGTGACAAGTTTCATAATGCAGGCCGACTGGTGGAAGAGGACGATTTGTGGGAACCCTGTCTGCGAGGGACAGGCAGGAGCGCGCGTGTCAGGCAGCGATGGCCTGCGTGACCTTCTCGGCCGCTTCCTTGAAATTGTGGGCGACGAGGAAATCGATTCCGGAGTTCTCGAGAATCTCCGCGGCTTCCTCGGCGTTGGTGCCCGCCAGGCGCACGACGATGGGGACCTTGATGTTGATATTCTTCGCGGCCTGGACGACGCCGTTGGCGATGCGGTCGCAGCGGACGATGCCCCCGAAAATGTTGATCAGGATGGCCTTGACATTCTTGTCGCTCAGGATGATGCGGAAGCCCTGCTCGGTGGTTTCGGCACTGGCGCCGCCGCCGACATCGAGGAAATTGGCCGGATCACCGCCGGCGAGCTTGATGATATCCATCGTTCCCATCGCCAGTCCGGCGCCATTGACCATGCAGCCGACATTTCCGTCGAGCTTGATGTAATTGAGATCGAAGGCGGAAGCCTTGACCTCGAGGGGATCCTCTTCCGCCTTGTCGCGCAGCTTGATGAAATCGGGATGACGGAACAGCGCATTGTCATCGAGGGTCACCTTGGCGTCGAGGGCGAGCACCTCGCCTTCCTTCGTGAGCACGAGCGGATTGATTTCGAAAAGGCTGGCATCGATCCGCTCGTAGGCGTTGGCCAGGGCGAGGAGAAACTTCACGGCGTTCTTGAAGGCCGTTCCCTTGAGTCCGAGACCGAAGGCGAGTTCGCGCGCCTGGTAGGCCTGGAAACCGATCGTGGGATCGATTGCCACCTTGAGGATTTTCTCCGGCGTCTCGGCGGCGACTTTTTCGATCTCCATGCCGCCCTCGGTGGACACCATCATCACGGTGCGGGACTGCGCGCGATCGAGCAGCATGCCGGCATAGAATTCCTTTTCGATATTCACACCCTGCTCGACGAGCACGCGGCGGACGATCTTGCCTTCCTCGCCGGTCTGTATCGTGACCAGCAGGTTTTTCAGCATCTGTGCCGCGTAGGTTTCGACCTGCTTGAGTGTCGTCGCGACTTTCACACCGCCGTCCAGAACGAGTTTGCGCGACGTCGGATCGAGAATCTGTCCCTTGCCGCGTCCCCCGGCATGGATCTGTGACTTGACGACCCAGACCTTGCCGCCGAGCTTCTGTGCGATTTTTGCCGCCTGCGCGGGAGTGGTCGCAACGCCGCCCCGGGGCGTGGGGACATTGAACTTTCTCAGAATATCCTTGCCCTGGTACTCATGGATTTTCATGCGCCGTTCCTTGTGCTGATGTGATAGTATGTAATATCAGTTGATTGCCGAATGGAATTCATGCATTCACAAAAATGGCAAAAGATCGGGAAAGGACAAAGCAGGTGGTGAAGATTGCCGCGCCGCGTTTCCCGGGGCCTGTGCCGGTTCAGGACCCGCAGACGGCTGCGAAGATGCGGAGGAAATTCCCGCCGAGTATGGCGCGGATGTCGTGGTTGGAATATCCACGGCGGCGCAGCTCCCGCGTGAGCACGGGGAGATCGGTGACATCCGCGAGTCCGACAGGAGTGAAGGAGATGCCGTCGAAATCCGAACCGAGTCCGACATGCCTCACGCCGGCGATGCGCACGGCATGATCGATATGGTCCGCGACCGTGCGGACGGTGGCGAGTCCCTCTGCTTCCGCCCTGGCCACGAGGACGTCCACCGCCGCGAAGTATGCGTCGTCCCGTCGAGGATGCTTCTTCTGCAGCGCGGCCTGTTCGGCGAGCATTTTCCGGCTCAGGCGCACGCGCTCTTTGCCGAGTCCGGCCTTGATGAAGCCCGGGTAGAAATTGATCATGACCACGCCGCCGTTATCCGCCAGCGCGCGCAGCTGCGTGTCGGTGAGGTTGCGATGGTGTTTCCTGAGCGCGGCACAGGCGGAATGGGAGGCGAACACCGGGTTCCGGGTGCTGCGCAGTACATCGTAGAAGGATTTTTCGCCGAGATGCGAGACATCGATGAGCACGCCGAGCGAATCGAACAGGCGCACGAAATCCTTCCCCTTCGCGGAGAGTCCGCCGCGCACCTTTCCCGCACTCTCGTCCTTCGAACAGGTCGCCCAAACGGAGCTGTAATTCCAGGTCAGGCCGAAACTGCGCAGGCCGCGGCGATACAGTTCGAGTATGCGATCGCGTCTGCCGTCGATGCAGCGTCCCCCTTCGAGGCCGATAATGCCGGCGATGCCGTCCCGTGCCACCGTGCGGCGCAGCTGCGCCAGGTCGGTGACCACGCTGAGCCTGTCCGGATTGCGTGCTGCGACCGCGTACAGTGTGTCGATTTCAGCGAGCGCGAAACGCCAGGCTTCGTCGCCCGTTTTCCGCGAAGGCACCCAGATGGAGAAGACCTGCACGTGGAGACCTCCGCGGCGGAAGCGGGGAAGATCGGAGTGTCCGCTGCTGTTCCAGGCTTCCATATCTCCGCCGGACATCACGCGGCCCAGGACGTCGTTGTGTCCGTCGACGACGATGGGGGCCTCGTGCGTGGGATTGTCCGTTTGCGCCTGCGTGGCGGACAAGAAGAGGATGAGAAGGAGGGGGAGCGGGCGCAGGGACATGGGGACCTTTCAGAAGGGAAATTTTTCCGCGTACCAGTGACGGGTGACGTCCATCCACATGACAAGTCCCTTCCACTGCTCGAACGGCGCGTAATACGCTTCGATGGCCGCGTCGCTGACCGGCGTTCCGCCATTGTGGATTTCAGCGAATTTCATGCGGCACCAGGAATCGAGTCCGAGACGATCATAGCGACCGAGAAGCTTGAGCAGACCGCTGGCCGCGTATTCGCCGATGCCTTTGATCGCGCGCAGCTCGCGGTAGAGTTCCGCGGACGGCAGCGTGCTGCGTCGAAAATCCTCGATGGCGAT
>JAVVFP010000443.1:0-3135 GCA_032250495.1 Bacteroidota bacterium
GCGTACAGCACGGCGGCGAGGATGGGAAAGCCGAACCAGGGACTCACCGACCAGCGCCCGATAACGGACGCGAGACGCTTCCCGGTCTCGACATCGGTGACCGATCGCTGCAGGACGCGGTTGACACGGTTGCGGCGGTCGATGTAAATCTGTTCGCGAACGCTGATGTCCGTCGGCGGAACCCCGTGCCGCTCCGCGATCACCTCGTCACCTTCCATCAGCAGCAGCGCCTCGCCCTGCGATCCGACAGTGCTCAGACGGGTATGCAGGTCCGCGTGCAGCGTGCGGTTCTGTGTGCCCTCGCGCGCGCGCACGACCAGTTCGTGCACCTCTTCGAGGCCCCTGTGCTTCACGGCGACCGTACCGATCACCGGCACGCCCAGTTCCTGCTCGAGCTGGACGAGGTCTACCGCGATCTTCTGCCGCTTCGCTTCATCCATCATGTTCACGACCACACCGACGCGCTTGCCCATGTCGATGAGCTGCTGCGTCAGGAAAAGATCCCGCTCGAGATGCACCGCGTCCACGACGTTGACGATGATGTCACCGTTGAGAATGATGTCGCGCGCGACACGCTCCTCGTCGTTGAAGGACGATACGCCGTAAATGCCCGGTGTGTCGAAGAGCTCGTAATTGAGATACGCGGCCTTCGATACTTCGATGGTCGTACCGGGGAAATTCGAAACGTCGACGTAGAGTCCGCTCAGGTAATTGAATACCACGGATTTCCCGACGTTGGGATTCCCCACGAGAACGATGCGTGGCTTGAGGGGATCGGTCGGTACGGCTTCGGTGCGGAGATGCTTGTGCGGTCTGTGTGTGGTCGTAATTTCATCCATAGGTGCAGGCCAGAATCGGCAGGGGCGTCAGAGGTGGGCGACCTCGATCGATGCGGCGAGTTCCCCGCTCAGCGCCACCTCCTGGTGGTTGAAAACAAGGACAATCGTTCCCCCGGGGAGTTTTTCGAGACAGGAAACCACGGCGCCTTCCATCAGGCCTATGCGGATGAAGCGCGAACGCATTTCTCCCGCGGGCAGACGGGCGATGCGCGCGCGCCCGCCCTTGCGAAGGGAACTCAGTGTGACGACGTTCATTCCTTGTCCTTCCGGCAATCCGCGCATATACCGTAAATGTGCAGCACCGCATCCTGAAAGCGGTAATCGAGCGCTTTGGCCGCGTCGCGGCCGAAACGCTCGACGCGCTTGTCGACGAATTCCTTGATCGTGCCGCAGGACCGGCAGATGACGTGGTGATGATGCTCGTTCCCGTACATGACTTCGTAACGCGCCAGACGCTCGCCGAAACGGTATCGCGAGATGATGCCGCATTCGGTCAGCTTGTCCAGCGTGTTGTACACCGTCGCACGCGAGACCTTGCTGCCGGCATTTTTCATCTGCAGAAACAGCTCGTCCGCATCAAAATGTCCGTCGCATTCGAGCACGGCATCAAGGATTTCGAATCGCTCCGGCGTCACACGATACTTGTTGCGCCTGAGATACTGGGTGAAAAACTCTTTGGGGTCTGTCTTTTTCATGATTATTTAGATAAAATCCAAATAGAACATAAGGGATTTTCCATTACCGGTCAAGGGAAAAACGATAATACTGTGCGAAAAAAAACCTTTTTGCTATATTTTCACATCTTCCACTGAAGAGGACATGATATGAAACGCGGTCTGCTGCTGTTGCTGCCCTTTCTCGCCGTCTTCGCCTCGCAGGTTTGCGCGCAGTCCGGCGCCGCCGACGCCGTGGTCGGCACCTGGCTGGTGGAGGACGGGAAGGCCAAGGTAAAAATCTACAACAAGGGGGAGAAATACTACGGGAAAATTGTCTGGCTCAGGGAACCGCACGACGAGAACGGCGAAGCCAGAATGGACCGGGAGAATCCGGAGGAGAAGCTGCGGTCGCGCCCGCTGGTCGGCCTGGTGATGCTCAGGGACTTCGTCTACGAAGGGGACAATGTGTGGGAGGACGGCGACATCTACGACCCGAAAAACGGGAAGACCTACAGCTGCGAAATGACGCTGTCCGAGGACGGAAGGACCCTCGATGTTCGGGGATATATCGGTTTCAGCTTCATCGGACGCTCGCAGACCTGGACCAGGGCGGACTGACGCGGCGCGGGCGGAAAACAGATACGCTTGCCCTGTACTCTCCGAAGCCGTATTTTCAAGGATGCAGGATGCGCAGCATATCATCAATAAAATCAGGGGGAAAGCCCTGCTCGCGCCCATGCTGGCGACGACGGACATCCCCTTTCGCACGCTCTGTGCGCGTCTCGGGGCGGCACTGACCTATACGGAGATGGTCAGCGCAACGGGCATCGCGCGTTCCTCCTCGCATTCCTTCCGCAACGCGGTGTTTACAGCCGAGGAGCGTCCCGTGGCCCTGCAGTTGGTTGCCGCCAATCCATGGGACGCGCAGACCGCCGCGCGCAAACTGCTCCCGCTCAATCCCGACATGTTCGACATCAACTGTGGCTGTCCGAACGAACGCATCTGCGAAGCCGGCGCGGGCGCCCAGCTGCTCGACGATCTGCCGCGCTTCGCCGCCGTGATCGAAGCCACCGTGAACGCCACTGCGATCCCGGTCGCGGTGAAAGTGCGCATGCAGGGACTGCATTCCACCGCGAATGTGCGCGAGATCGTCCGTGCCGCCACCGACAGCGGCGCGCTGTTCATCGCCATACACGCGCGGGCGCGCAACGCCGCCTACCACGAAGCCGCACGCTGGGAAGTGCTCGCGGAGGCCGTCGCTTCGTCCGGCATCCCGGTGATCGGCAACGGGGACATTTTCAGCGCGGACGACGCCTTTCGCATGTTCGAACAGACGGGCGTGCATGCCGTCATGGTCGCGCGCGGTAGCCTCGGCACTCCTTGGATATTTCGACAGATCAATCAGGGCCGCCGCTGCGGTCTGCACGAGGGCGCGCCCGAGGCGGAAGAACTCGCGGCGCTGATCCGCGGACACCTCGAACATCTCCTCCGCGAATTCGGCGCGGTGCGCGCCCTGCCGCGCATTCGCAAACACGCGCTCTGGTACGCGCGCAGCTACGCGCAATTCGACCCGCTGCGCCGGACCCTTTTCGACACCGAGGATCCGGTCGCCGTCATCGAGACGGCGGCGCGCTTCTTCG